>JBJENW010000074.1:11622-20458 GCA_051880395.1 Lachnospiraceae bacterium
AGTGAACCGTCTGTGCAGCCATCACAGAAAGTAAGTGAGCCATCGGAGAAACCGTCACAGAAACCGAGTGAGCCATCCGAACGACCATCACAGAAACCAAGTGAACCATCTGAGGAACCGAGCAAAGACGATACACCATCAGTAGAACGTATTTATTTTTCAAAGAATGTGATCACCCTGAATGAGGGAGAAAAGAGTGAGGTAGTCAAGGTATTCGCAGAGATGTCGGATGGAAAAGAGGAAAACGTGGATGCTGACAAACTTGTATTTACCATGGAAGATGAAACGATTGCAAGTGTAACTTCCGAAGGAATTATAAAGGCCCAAAAGAGCGGGCAGACAATCCTTACAGCAAAAATGGGAAAACTGCGGGCAGACTGCTTTATCAAGGTTCTGCAAGAGCAGCCAAGTCAGCCAAGTGAGCCAAGTCAGTCAGATAAAACGTTGACGGTTAGCCAGGAGACTGTGGTCTTACAGGCAGGCGAGAGTATTGCTCTTTCCGCAGATTCGGATGCAGAAATTATATGGGAAACAGGAAACCGTTTGGTAGTGACCGTAAAAAGTTTTTCTGAGGGACGAATCGCGCTTGTTGAGGCAGCAGAGAATGCACCTTCCACAACCGTGGAATTATTCGTATCCGATGGAAAAACATTGAAAAGAATCAGCGTTACAGTAATCGCAAAGACGACTACAGAGCCTTCGGTTCCGACACCGGTAGAGCCGGTCAAAACACAATTGACGTTAGACAAGACCAGTGTCTCGATCCATCAAAAGAAAAAAGCAAAAGTTGTGGCAACGGTTATATCCGATACATTGACAGCAGAAGATATCACCGTAACCACATCGGATAAAAAAGTAGCTGTTGCGAAAAATGACAATGGAACGATCATCATTACAGCAAAAAAAGCGGGAATTGCGAAGATTACAGTGAACATAAAAGGGGTTAGCAGTAAGAAAATTACAGTAAAAGTAAGACCTGAAAAAGTGACACAGATAAAAAAGAAGATTCTGAGCAAAAATTCAATCCAGCTGAAGTGGAAGAAGCAGACAGATGTGACAGGCTATGAAGTGAAAATTCTAAATAAAAAGAAAAAACTGTCTTACGAAAGCTGTAAACTGACCGGTTTGAAACAAAAGAAAAAATACAAGGTTATGATCAGAAGTTACAAGAGTACCAAAAGCGGAGAGGTATATAGTGACACAGTGACCATTACAGTGAGCACAAAATAAAAACTTTAGTTGAGGAGCGTGTATGAGCGGACAGACCCTATTTGCCAGTGATTTAGATAACACCTTGATCTATTCCTATAAACGTGAGATCGGGAAAGAAAAGGTGTTGGTGGAGTTGTATGAAGGACGAGAAATTTCCTATATGACAAAAAAGAGCCACCAGCTCTTGCAAAATCTGCATGAAAAAGAACAGCAGGAAAAAACGATGCAGTTTGTGCCGTTGACGACAAGGTCAACGGCACAGTATGAACGAATCTTTTTTTCGCACGAATGGAGTCCACATCTGGCGCTTACGGCAAACGGAGGGACATTGCTTGTGGATGGCGTGGAAGACATGGCGTGGCGAAAAGAAACATTGGAGCTGATCGCGGATGCGAAAGAGAGCATGAAAGAAGTACAGCAATTGTTAGAAAAAGATCCAAAGCGGACACTGGATGTTCGCTTTGTCAATGATCTGTTTCTTTTTACAAAGTCCCAACAACCGGAAGAATCATTGCAGAGACTTCGAGAGACATGTGATGGGACACATCTTTCTTTCTTTCAAAATGGGGTAAAAGTGTATGCGATTCCAACTATTTTGAACAAAGGAACGGCATTGCAGCGTTTGAAAAAACGTTTGCATCCTTCCTGCACGATCGCGGCCGGGGACAGTGACTTTGATCTGCCGATGCTTCGAAATGCGGATGTTGCATTTGCACCGGAAGCCTTAAAGGAAATGCTGATCACAAGCCATTCGGATACGGGATATCAGTTTGCCAAAGAAGAAGAATTTTTATCTGAGAAAGTATTGTCTTATCTTGTTGAAAAACTTTGATGAAAAATATTTCAACTGTGGGGGGATTTCCTGTGCGGACGTTTTGCAACACGCCAGGCACCCCTGCAAAAAACGCGGCTCCTGCTTCGGTGAGCTATGTTCTAAGAGTGCCTAACACGCTCAGGATCGCCTTCGCGCGTAAGGCACTCTAAGAACAGGATCTCACCTACGCCCGCCGAAATGTTTTTTGCAGGGCTGCCTGGCGTGTCGCAAAACTGTGTATTGGAGACGTAAATACTTTGTTGTGGTTTTAAAGTTTTTACTCACATAAATTTGCTCTGCAACATTCTGGCGTAAACAAAAAATAGCTCAACCATGTAGGGATACCGGATACCTACATGGTTGAGCTATTTTTAGAAATTTGTATGGTTTTCGTAGATTTCTGCGTCTAATAGGTGTAAAAAAATTTAGGAGAACAAGAGGAGATGACTGCATGAAGAAAAAAACAGAGGAGGAACGTCTGGTGCGGGCGGCGCAGCGCGGAAATGTAGACGCATATGGGCAGCTGTTTCAACGGTATCAGGAATACTTGTATCGGACTGCATTTTTGTATACGAAACAGGAAGACCAGGCGTTGGATATGGTGCAGGAATGTGTGTTAAAGGGATTTTTGAACATCAAAAAACTGAAACAGCCGCAGTATTTTAAGACATGGATCACACGGATTTTGTTGAATACGGTAAACGATGCATTTCGAAAAGAGGTAAAGACGGCGGATATCACAGAATTTGAATTGCCAAAAGAAGAACCGAGTGTCAGCCAGGAAGAAAAACTGGATCTGTATGAGGCGATGGAAACGCTGCCGGAAGTATATCGAAAAGTCGTGATCTTACGATTTTTTAACGATTTGAAATTGTCGGAAGTCGCGGAAATTTTAGATCTGCCACAGGGAACGGTGACGGCCTATCTCAGCCGCGCGAAGAAACAGTTGAAAGAACAGCTGAAGGAGGGGTACGCACATGCATGAAGAAAAAAAGATAGAGATTGAAATTCCAAAACGTCTGGACCAATGTGTACAGGAGAGTTTAGATCAGCTTCGAATGGAACAGAAGCGCAAAAAGAGAAAAAAAGGGGCAAAACTGTCCGTTTCCGCTGCCGCAGCATGTGCAGCGATCACGATTCTATGCGTAAAGCAGCCGGCATGGGCACAGAACATTCCATTGTTGGGAAATATCTTTTCCTATCTAAAAGAGAGTGAACGGATACCGGAGGATTTTTCGCAGCATGCACAACCAGTGAAAGCAGCAAAGACGGCCGAATCGGATAGAGAAGAGAAAGAGGATACACTGTCGCAGACAAAAAACGGAATCACGATTACACTGTCTGAGGCAGTATGCACAAAAAACACATTGTACATGACGGTAATGCTGGAAAAAGAAGGAGGTTTTCAAGCGACAAAAGAGACGGTAAATGCCGGAGGAATTTTCTCCTGCTCGGTTGGTGAAAAAGATGCGGGAATGGCTGTTTCGATTGATGGAACGATTGTAGATAAAAAGATGGTCGGCATGCTTGCTTTTGACATGAGTCATATATGGGGAAACGAAGCAGAAATTCCGGATGCGTTCGATTCGAACATATCCATGCAGATCTTACATCTTCCGGATGAATCAGATACGGACCGTTATCCGGACACCTGGGATTTTTCGATTGCGGTAAAAAGAGATCCGTCTATCGAGCAGACCATAGAAGTGAACGAACAAAATGAAGAAGGTTATGGGATTGCCTGGGTGAAAAAGAATCCGTATGAACTTTCTGCAAAAGTTCTTCAGCCGTCAGACAGTAACACGACGTTGATCTGGTGTGATGCAAATGGAGCGTTGATGCAGAATGTACAATCACCGACGGATACAGTGGTTCAGACACAAAACCACGATGTAAGCAAAGTGTATGTGTTTGTCTGTGATTATGATACGTATTTAGAGGAAAAAGAAGCGTATGCGAAATCGAGAGATGCAGAAACCTATGCGGAATTTATGAGCCAACACTGCAAGTATCAAAAGGTGATCGATTTCACGAAAAACTGATACAGAAACCCTTTCTTTCTGCCGAAATATATCTTAGAAAATATATATTGATGAAATGTACTCTTGAAATTTTCCCTGCACTTGCTTTGGCGGTTGATAAAATCGAGCGCAAAGAGATTCGAGAGTATATGGAAAAGAAAGAAGGGAATTGTATGGATACTCAGGAAAAATTAGACGAAGAAATGAAATCCTATCCGAGACTGGCGGTCGTGCTGCGGCTTTGGTTCAGCAGTCGGGCATGTATTGAAGACGATGATGGGCGTGTGGAGGAGTTCGAAGAACCGGTGCATTGCCAGCAGTGCATTATAAAAATGCATACGAATCCGCGGGATCGATTTTTAGATGTCATTTTTACCGGGGAAAGTGAAGAAGGCAGTCTTGAATATACTGCCGGTGAATTTGGACAGATCAGGGATGCGGTCGTGGAAAAATTCCCGGGACTTTTGGATGGAAGCTATGCGGTGATTATTCGGAAGTGATCATCTGGTATGCGAAACAACCAGACATGAGAAAATGTTACGATGATGATTGGGCGAAAAGTAAAAAATGTCATCTGATTGTGTTAGTATGATCAGATGACATTTTTATTAAGGTGATTTATACAATCTATTTGGAATAAACTACTTCAGCAGTACATTCTTCATTAAAAATATCACGTTGAAATTCGTTTTCGCTATCAGCGACAATCAGGGCAACCAAAACATCATCAATGCTTAGAGTGCCTTATGCTCGAAGGCAATCCTGAGAGTATTAGGCACTCTTAGCACATAGCTCACCTGCGCAGGAGCCGTGTTTTTTTGCCAAGATGCCTGGCGTGCTGCGAAACGTTCGGGTATAGAATTCTCCCGGTTGAGATATTTTTCGTCCTCCAAAAAAGTAGTGGGCAGATGAACGTAGTGGTTAGCCCGACATGACATATCTGTGACAGGAAGCAGAAAGGAATTGAGGAAACAGAGCACATCTGCTATGATAAAAGAAATGAAAAACAGTAAGGAAGGCGAAAAAATGCAGATCACAGACCCAAAAGAAACATTTGAATTTCGAAATATTCAAAAAGAGGAAGCCGAACAGGCAGCAGACATTGAACAAATCTGTTTCCCGCCAAATGAGGCATGTTCGAGACAAAATATGTTGGAAAGAGTGGAAAAGGCACCAGAATTATTCCTCGTCGCAGTGGATCGAAAAACAGGAAAGATCGCCGGATTTTTAAACGGACTGGCAACCAACGAAACGACACTTCGGGATGAATTTTTTACGAATGCAAATCTGTATGAACCGGACGGAAAGAATATTATGCTGTTGGGACTCGACGTGTTGCCGGAGTATCGAGGGAAGGGGCTGGCGAGGGAACTGGTAAATCAATATCGCAGACGGGAAAGAGAACATCATCGAAAAAGTCTGATCTTAACCTGCTTGCCGGAGAAGGTAAAGATGTATCAGAAATTCGGTTTTCAGGATGAAGGGATTGCAGCGTCATCCTGGGGCGGGGAAACGTGGCATGAGATGAGGTGTGTGATATGAAACAGGAGAATGGATATTGCGACAATAATTGTAAGAGCGCTATAAATAAAACGATACTTTCGTTCGATATGTAATATAAATAAAACAAACGCATATGATAATGTTATAAAAACATAACATTCTGTATTGACAATGGAAATGTGTGTGGTAAAATGTGTAATACACAGGAACGGAGGAATTATCATGAATCTATTATTAGGAGGACGAATCAAAGCTTTAAGAAAAGCAAGAAATCTTACACAGGAGCAGGTAGCGGAACAGATTGGAGTTAGCCGGCAAAAGTATGCACGTATCGAGAGTGGTGCAAATAATATCACTTTAGAGATACTGACGAAGATTGCAGGTGTTTTGGATGTGACAGTTGGTGATATTACGAAGGTATTAGATGAAAATCCTGTTGTAGAATATAGAACAGGAGCAGAGAATGATTCTTCTGAAGAGATTTTTGATATGCTGGATTTTTTTTATGCAAATAAACATTTGTATGATAAATTGCAGCAGAAGGCAGAATTTTAGAGGGAGAAAATGATGAGGAATAGTAGAAAAAAAGAAATTCGTATAAAAGCAAATGCGTTTCGCGAAAAATGTAAAGTCAGTCGTTATGGTATCATTGATTTGTTTAAGGAATGTATCAGATGTGGATACAAATTGATTCGGTATCCTCTTGGGGAAAAAGCTGATTTGGGATTTACGATGAAAAAGGATCAGGAGATTATTATTTTTATCAATACCAGTACCAGATTATCCAGAGAAATTTTTACTTTAGCACATGAAATTGGTCATATTATTTTACACATACAAGGCAGTACAACATTTATAGATAATACAAATACGATTTCAAGTAAAAGCATGGATGAAAAGGAACAGGAGGCAAATTATTTTGCTGTATGCCTATTAATGCCAGAGGAAGAACTGCGAAAATTTTTAGATCTTGAAATGGAAAATTTTAAGGAAAATCGGTGGAATGTCATGGATATTGCCAGAATTATGTCGGAATTTAGTGTTAGTTTTGATATGACATTGAATACACTGGAAAATCTGAGACTGATCACGACTTCAGAAAGAATACGACTTGATAATGAAAAAAACCAAACACGAGTAGGAAATCTTCTTAGAAGTGTGGGCGGAAATGGAAAGCTGAATGAGGTATGTAATACGATCGATATACCACATGAATATATTGATTATGTCATTTACAATTATAATCATAAAGCGATACCAAAAGAAACGCTTGAGAAAGCATTGGCATATTATCACTTAGAAATGGATGATATAAAAGATAAGCTGATTGATGTGGAAGAGGAAGATACAGATGATTTGGATGAATTGATAGGAGGACTTGACGATTGAAGGCTTCTTTAGATACAAATGTGATCATTCATTTTTATCGTGCAGGACTTCAGAATATACTGTTTGATTTTTTTGATGACGGTGTTTTTATTTATGAGCAAATTCGAAACATAGAATTAGAAAATCATGGAAAAGACATTTTAAAAAGAGTGGATGCGGATATTGCATTGGGAAAAATAGAGGTTTTTACAGATGAAAAATTGAAACAACTATCAGTATATCAAATGTTTGCGTATCATGTGAAAGAAAATAAAAATCTATATAACCCAGGTGATCTGGGAGAAGTTTATGCTATTTCGTTAGCGCAAACGCTAGGCGCATATTCTCTCATCACGGATGATATAAAACAAGGTGGGCCATATATGTCACTTTTGCAGTTTGAAGGTGATATTATGCCTTTTACTTTTTCAGATGTACTTATTGTAAGGTATTTAATAGGTGGTGCAGACGAAAAGAAAACGATAGATGATTTTGAAATGATAAATGTGAAATCAGATTTAAATTGGTCGTTTAAAAGTCAGCTTAAAAAATTTATTAAACGTTTTTGGAAAGAACCATATAAAGAGGAAGAAAGATTATGGATGAATCATCTTATAGCTGATAACGGTATAAAGTTGAAGACAAAGTTGCAGTTACTACAAAAAGTATTATAAAATAGAAAGAAGAATGCCGTAGCCTTTATGGCTGTGAAACGGTGCAGGCAAAAATGGCAAACGTGCAATGGAAAAACACCGAGTGAGACAACAAAGGGGAGGACAGATCAACATGCTGGTTCTTTTTGAAACCGTAAACATTATAGCGATTCTTCTGATGCTGTCCATGCTGGCAGTCATACTGAGACAGCAACCATCGAAAGCGCAGACAGCATTTATTTTGTATGATATATGTAATATCATTTTTGTCATTGGAATCCATTTGGAGTTGATGCATTCCGACACCGTAGGTGAGGCATTGAGCGGTCTGTGTGTGCAGTATGTGGGACAGGCAGCATTTCTTATGGCACTTTTGTGGTTGGCCTCGGAGTTTGCACATTTATCCATTCCGTTATGGGTATACGGACTGCAGGCACTGCTCAATGTGCTGGTGCTGGCGGGCATCTTTACGGCAGAAAATCATACATATTTTTATACCCATATGGAAATCCTTACGGATGGGATGTACAATCGGATCGAAGTAGGAGGCGGAACGCTGTGGCTGATCGATCAGACGCAGGCAATTCAGACGATGAAACAGCTTCGGGAGGCAAATGAGGCAAAAACGCAGTTTCTGATGAAAGTCAAAATGTTGTAAAAAAGCGAGTGGTAAACAGTTTTTACCACTCGTTTTTTAACGAAATCTTATTCTGCGGAAGAAAGAAGTACTTGATCGATCGCTTCGATCGACTCGCAGATCATACGGTCACAGTGTTCTTTTTTGTTGCCGCCTTTTTCGGCGTTGGCTTTCAAAAGATCAGCACAATCGACTTTTCCGCCATGTTTTTCTGCGATCATTCTTCTGTATTCACCGATCTTTGCCGGATCGACAACCCCTTTTGCACCGAGTACCATCAGACCGCCTGTGATCGCGCCACAGACACCGCCGCATTTCATGCCGCCACCAAAGTTGCAGGCAATACAGGATGCCTGTTCTTCATTTATTCCGATTTCCTGTGCATAGCTTCGAAGAACGGCTTGGGCACAGTTATTGACCATCGGGGTTTCGTTTCTCAGTTCCATTGCTTTTTCTACATGTTTATTCATACGACAGATCCTTTCTCTAACTGTTCTAATAGACTCCACTGTAAAAATAGTATCGCACAAAGAAGCCAAATGCAATAAAAAAATATCTCAACTGCGGAATTTATTTACGGACGTTTCCGGGATTCGGGCAGGCGCAGAACACGGGGCGGCATCTTACA
>JBJENW010000075.1:0-20382 GCA_051880395.1 Lachnospiraceae bacterium
ATAGCAAATTCATAGTCTTTCGGTTCCAATACACAGTTTCCGGGATTCGGCGGGGAGATTCGCACTGGGGATGGCTGGTTCAAAAGTGGCTTTGACAGAAATGTTAGTGAGCTCGGACGGGTAAAATTGCGATGCCTTTGCTGTCTTGCCGTAAGACGGATAGGCTGTGCGGATTTGTACGCCAGAGAAAGAATCCGCTTTTGAGTCTTGCTCTGGCGTACAAATCCGTGCAGACTGTCCGACATACGGAAGACTGCAAAAATAAAGCATCGCCATTTTGCCCGTCCGAACTCGACTTCATTTCTGTCTAGCCACTTTTGAACCGGCCATCCCCAGTGCGAATCTCCCCGCCGAATCCCGGAAATGTCCGCATAGGAACTAATAAGACAAATAGAAATTTTAAAGACGCAATTTTCCTTTTAACGTCAGATATTGGTCGAAAATGAGCCTACTTACTTTTGCACCAAAGACAGTTGCAGGGTGGTCCGGATAGTACATGGAATCGCTGAAATTTTTGTGAAACATGACGATCACATATTTTCCATATGGGGTTGAAACGATTCCACCATCGTTTCGACATGCATCCATACTACCGCTTTTTGATGCCACATAGATGAGTTCTTCCTCAAAATTATCCGGATCCAGGTAATACTGTGGAAGAGATTTCGTGAGCATTGCATTGTAATGCTGCTGTCTGCAAATGGAAAGCATTTCCTCTGACGCCCACCTACTGATCAATGTTCCTTTTGCCATCCGTTCAAACATACTGCCATAATCCCTTGGCGTTGAGGTACCAAGTTTCGGATATTTTTCAAAATCAATCTTATTATGCAAAACGGTATTTTTACAACCAAGACGCTGAATACAGGCGTTGATTTGATCAATTCCCAAATACTCGATAAGCATATTTGTGGCAATGTTATCACTCACAATGATCATCAGAGTTGCCACATTTTTTACGGAAAGTGTCGTTCCAATTTCTAAAGAAGACAGAATTCCACTCCCATCGATCACATGACGTTTTTCATAGGTCAATTGATCTTTCAGCGAAGCTTTTTTCTGTTCTACCGCCTCATACAATGCCGCTAAAATATAAATTTTAATCGTACTTGCCGTCTCAAACAGTTCATCCGCATTCTTTTCGATGATCGTGCCCCGCAGATCGTTTACATACAGTCCCATTGTCCCATCATAGCTCTTTAACTCTACTTCAATGCGTTTTTCCAGTGATATTCTCTCGTCCATGATCTTCCTCTCTGTTTTCGCTCCGATTTCTTTCTCAATTGCAGCATCTGATGTTCTTAACCGCTTCATTTTAAAACATCTCGATACAGCCGCAATACGTTTTTATAAAAAATACCCTCGATTTCCGTCGTGGTAAAATGCTGGCGTTCAAATTCCTCTGCCAAAAGCTGCAATTTTGAACAATCGTTCATCTCCAGATCGCCGCCAATTCCGTCAAAATCAGAGCCAAGTCCCAGACATTCCCGTCCCCCGACATTCATAATGTGACGCGCATGCTCTGCCATCCGTTTCACTCGGGACGGACACTTCCCATTCTCCTGTGGTCCGGTCAAAAACATCCCAAGATAATTTAGCCCGATAACGCCGCCGCGCTCTGCAATTGCCCGAATCATCTCATCACTTAAGTTTCTCCCGTGCCCGCACAGTGCTCGTGCATTCGAATGACTTGCTACAAATGGTTTTGTCGTATGATGCAGCACATCCCAAACACCTGCATCCGACAAATGCGACACATCAATGATCATTCCTAATTTTTCCATTTCAGCAAGAAATTCCAGTCCCTTTTCTGTCAGACCATGTGAACCGTCAAACGAATGTCCTCCTCCACCGTACAGATCTTCTATGTAAATATTTGGATACCCAAGCTCGTTCGGATAATTCCAAAGAATTGTCATCATTCGCACACCAAGACGGTACAACATCCGCAAAAACGCCAAATCTCCTTTACATACCGCTCCCTCTTCCACTGTCAGCATTGCAGACATTCTGCCATTCTTTTCATTTTCTATAATATCTGCATAGGACTTTATCGGTCGGATAACAGATTCATTTTTCTCCATCTCCTGATAAAAAAGATCGATCAGATGCAGCACCGATTCCAGCGGTTCTTCCAAACGACTGGTATCTACAAACATGCCGAAATTTTGCAGAAGATACTCTCCTTCTTTCATCTTTTCCAAGTCAATCTGTAACGTATTTTTTGCCAAATTCTGCGGTGTCTGTGAAAACTGGCTATAGCGAATCTCTGCTATCGTGTCACAGTGCATATCTACCACTTTCATATAATCCCTCCTTGTATCTCATTTCTCCGAAACTGCATTCTTTCCAGAAAAAAAGGAAGCAGTTTTTCTCTACTTCCTTGTAAACAATGCACCTGTTTTTATATTCCCGAACATTCTTTTCTATAAATAAACACATGCTGATTCGTTTTATATTGTTTCAATTTTGTCGCTTCAAATCCGTATTCTTCCAGATACTCAAATGTGGTATCCAGAGATGCCTCCACAATGATCAGCGTATCCTCATTGATCAGAGTTGAATCTTTGAGATAGGCAATCACATTTTTTTCATGAAGCTTTTGATATGGCGGATCCATAAACACAACATCAAATGTAACCGTTCCTTCCAGTTTCTTTAGTGCTGCTAAGACATCCATACACATCAACGTACACTGTTTGTCAAATTTCGTAAAATGAATATTTTCTGCTATGCAGTCCGCTGCTTTTTTATTATTTTCCACGAAATAAGCCTGATGTGCACCCCGACTGATTGCTTCTAATCCGATTGCGCCGCTTCCGCTGAATAAATCTAAAAATGTCGCGCCCGGAATCTGATTTTGAATAATGTTAAATAATGTTTCTTTAATCCGATCGGTTGTCGGACGAGTATCGAAACCTTCGATTGTCTTAAGCGGAAGGCTTCTCGCTTTTCCTGCAATAATTCTCATCGCGTACCCCTTTCTTCGATTTTTCGCACCACCAGCTGGAGTGCTGCTTCCACTGCCTGTGCCCGTACTGTTTGACGGTCCCCGTTAAATATATGCTTTTCTACTGTCACGTCACCATCCAGACAACATCCGATATAAACCAGTCCAACCGGTTTTTCTGCTGTTCCACCATCTGGTCCCGCAATTCCAGTAGATGCAATTCCAATATTGCTTCCGGCTGCCGCTGCGCACCCCCGGGCCATCTCCTCTGCCGTCTGCGGGCTGACAGCTCCATATTTTTCCAGTGTTTCATGTGAGACATGTAACAATTTTTCTTTGGCTGCATTCGCATATGTCACATATCCCTCGTTAAAATAAGACGAAATCCCAGCCACATTTACCAACGTACCCGCAATCAGCCCGCCGGTACAAGATTCTGCTGTGGAGATTGTGAGATGATTTTTTTCTAACAATTCCGCTGCTCTTTCTTCTATCGCCATACGTTATCTCCTTTTTTCATCCACAAATTCTTTTTAAAAATCAATCCCAATTATTTTTGATCTTTCAATACATCTTTATTCTTGGCAATATAATCAACCAATGAGATCACAGTTAAGATCAATGCCACATAGGTCACAATTGTTGTAATCACCTGTATCACCGAATTTTGAATGTTCAAAATCAAAAGAATGACCATGACCATCTGAAAAGTTGTCTTGAATTTTCCCCAATAACTTGCTGCGATCACCACTCCATTATCCGATGCGACCAGCCGAAATCCACTAATGATAAATTCCCGACTGATGATAATGATAACCATCCAGGCTGGAAGCAGTTTCATTTCCACCAGACAAATCAGTGCCGAGCAGACTAACAGCTTGTCTGCCAGCGGATCCATAAATTTTCCAAAATTTGTTACAAGATTGTATTTACGTGCGATCTTTCCGTCTGCCATATCGGTCAGACTTGCAATAATAAAAATGGCTGCGGCAATATAATTTCCATAGCCATTAAAATACGGTGCTAAAAGAAAAAATACAAAAAATGGAATCAAAAGCACCCTCATGACCGTTAATTTATTTGGTAAGTTCATACCTGTTCCTGCCTTTCTTTTTCATAAATTCGATCCTTTTATATCAACTCTCCCATCAGATCATAATCCAATGCACCTGTGATCTTTACTTTTACAAAATCACCCGACACCAACTCCTGCGAGGTCTGAATAAATACATAACCATCTACCCCAGGCGCGTCACGATATGTTCTGGCAATATAGGCATTTTCATCTGCCACTTTCCCCTCTATCATTGCATACATTTCTTCGCCTTTTAAAAGTTCATTTTTATCAAATGAAACTTCCTGCTGTAATTCCATGATATCATCCCGCCAGTCTAATTTCGTTTCCTCTGGAACTTGATCCGAAAATTCTGCCGCCGGTGTTCCTTCTTCCGGTGAATATGGAAAGACTCCCAGACGATCAAATTCTGCATCATTGACAAATTGCATCAATTCCTCGTGCGCCTGTTCTGTTTCTCCCGGAAATCCACTGATCAAAGTTGTCCGAAGCGCAATATCCGGAATTTCTTTTCGCAATTTTTCGATGATCGCAGTCAGATCCTCATAGCTGGTTTTTCGTCCCATCCGTTTTAAGATCGAATTGTCCGCATGCTGGATCGGCATATCGAGATAATGACATACTTTTTCATTCCGCTTAATTGCTGCAATGAGATTGTCGTCGATTTCTTCCGGATAACAATATAAAATCCGAATCCAATAAATACCACTGATCTTATTTAATTCGTCAAGCAGACGGTACAATGATTTTTCTCCGTAAAGATCGACGCCATACAAAGTCGTCTCCTGCGCAACCAGAATCAGCTCTTTCACCCCTTTTTCTGCCAGATCATTCGCCTGAGCCAAAATTTCTTCCATCGGAACACTGCGATAGTTTCCGCGAATGGAAGGGATGATACAGTATGTGCACCGCTTATTGCAACCCTCTGCAATCTTTAAATATGCATAATGACCGCCTGTCGTTACCACTCGGTTTGTCGTCTGTTTCGGCAGACCTTTTAATTCGCGATACTCCTCAAATTTTTTTCCCGATAAAGCCATCGAAACAGCATGTACGATATCCTCATAAGAATTCGTACCGATCACCGCATCCACTTCCGGAATCTCTGTCAAAATCTCGTCTTTGTATCGCTGTGCCAGACAGCCTGCAACAAGAAGTGCCTTGCAATTCGCCGTCTGCTTCTTTTCTGCCATCTGCAGGATCGTGTTAATACTTTCCTCTTTCGCATCATTGATAAAACAACAGGAATTGACGATGATCACCTCTGCCTCATCCTCGTCATCTGTAAATGTGTAGCCTGCATTCTGCAAAAGTCCCAGCATAAATTCTGTATCTACCAGATTTTTATCGCATCCAAGGGAAATGAATAATACTTTCATAGAGTCCTCCAAACTGATTCATTTTGTACAAACTGTCACACGTTCTTAAACGCTAAAGGCTGCCGCACCCTCTGCGGCAGCCCCTCCTTTTATTCTTCTGTGAATTCAGACTCACCGATTAAATCTTCCTCTTCAAATTCATCGTCATCTTCATCAAACAAAAGCATTTCGTTCTGCTGTGCCTCAAATTCTTCTTCGCTGACAATTTTTACTTTTTTATCATTCAGTTCTTCCACAGCAATCGATAATGGTTTCTTTCCTTCGGCATCTTCCACCATAGGTTCATCCCCCGCAATGATCTGTCTTGCACGTTTTGCGGTTGCAAGTACGATGGAATAACGGCTGTTTACCACCGGTTCCTCCCCGATTTCTACGTCATTGTTTACGACTTTCATTAATTCTACATAAGATGGATGTATCATAGTTTATTCTCCTTTCGAAAAGCTTTTCAGCTCTGTTCGCATTTGATTGATTTCTTCTAGATTCTGGCATACTTTATGATGTTCGTTTTGTATGATCGCATGCACTTCTTCCACGCAATCCTCTAACACATCATTGATCACAAAATAATCGTAATTCTCGATTCCTTCGGACTCTTCGACTGCTCTTGCCAATCTGGCATCAATCGTCGCCGTATCCTCTGTTCCTCGCCCGATCAGACGTTCTTTCAGACATTTGGCACTTGGCGGAGTCAAAAATAATAATAATGTATCCGGATATTTCTCCTTTACTTTCAAAGCGCCCTGAATCTCTATCTCTAAAATAACATCTTTCCCCTGATTCAGATTTTCAAACACATATTCTTTCGGTGTGCCATAATAATGTCCCACATAACCAGCATATTCGATCAGTGCATCCTCTTTTATCATCTGCTCAAATTCCTGATCCGTTTTGAAATAGTATTCTCTGCCGTTTTCCTCACCCGGACGCGGAGAACGTGTCGTCGCGGAAACAGACAGTGCATATTGTTCCGGGTAAGCTTTTAGCAAAGCTTTCATCAGTGTTCCCTTTCCCGATCCGGAAAATCCGGATACAATTGTCAGAATTCCTTTTTTCTTTTTATTCATTCTCTTTTTCCTCTACTTTGCCTTCGTTTTCCATGAAACGCCCCGATAATGTCTCGGGCTGCAACGCTGATAACACAATATAGCCGCCCTCCGTCAGAATCAGACTTTTTGTTCTTCTTCCCTGCGTCGCATCCACTGCCTGATCTGTCTCTTTTGCCTTTTGCACCATACGTTTCGCCGGTGCGGAATCTACCGATATAATAGAAATGATCTTACTGGTGTTGACGAGATTGCCAAACCCTACATTCATCATCTTAGTCATATGTATCCTTCCTATTCGATATTTTGTACCTGTTCCCGAATTTTTTCGATATCTGTCTTTAAGCTGATCGCCGTATCTGTGATCGCAACATCAGAAACCTTGGATAACACCGTATTTGCTTCCCGGTTTAATTCCTGGGCAATAAAATCCAATTTCCGTCCCACACCGTTTCCGTCTTCTAACGTCTGCTTCATAGACTCGATATGACTCGTCAGCCGAACCGTTTCTTCATCTACACAGATTTTATCGGCAAAAAGAGTCACTTCGGTAACAATCCTCGACTCTTCAAACTGTGTATCGCAAAGCAGATCCTTTACTTTTTGTTCTAACCGTTCACGGTATTCTTGTACGACCTGTCCGGAATGTTCCTCAATAAAGGAAACATAGCCTTTCATACCCTCTAATTTTTCCAGCAGATCTTTTTTCAAGTGCTGACCCTCTTTTTCACGGGAGGCATTGAACTGTTCGGCTGCCTGACGAAGCGCTTTTTCTAAAATCTTCCAGAGCACATCTTCTTCAATCTCCGGATCTTCTAATGTCAGTACATCCGGATAATGAGACAGTGTCACCGCATCGAGTGTATTTCTCAGTTGAAACTCTTCTGCCATCTGCTGAATCTGCTCGACATAAGCACGGGCAATGTCCGGATGGTATGTCACGATACCTTTCTTTTCCCGAAAATCTTCACAGGAAATAAAGACATCTACTTTTCCACGCTGGATATATTCTTTTAATATGCTTCTGATCGCACTTTCAAAACTGTTTAATTTTTTCGGCATCTTTATATTTAAATCAAGATACCGATGATTCACCGACTTCATTTCGACGGTGATTTTATACTCTTGTTCGAACACTTCACCGCGCCCGAATCCTGTCATGCTTTTTGTCATGTCGTTCACCTTTTTCATTCTCTGTTTCGCACAATCTAATTTATTATAGATGAATTTTTGCGATTAGTCAATTTTTTCTTATAAATTATTTGTAATTCTCTTTCATGACGTTTATAATGAAAAAGAAAATGTATGATAGATAGGAGATTTCATATGGCATTTGATGGAATTGTAATCAATAATCTGGTTTCGGAATTGAACCAGACCGTTTTAAACGGAAGAATCAGTAAAATCGCACAGCCGGAATCCGACGAGCTGCTGCTTACCATAAAAGGGAACAATGGACAGAAACGTCTGGTCTTATCCGCCAGCGCTTCTCTTCCTCTCGTCTACCTGACGAACCAGAATAAACCAAGCCCGATGACCGCCCCAAATTTTTGTATGCTGCTTCGCAAGCACATCGCAAACGGACGAATCACAAAAATTTCTCAGCCAGGCTTAGAGCGCATCATTCAGTTTGAGATTGAACACCTCGATGAGATGGGCGACTTACAAACAAAAACGCTGATCATAGAGCTGATGGGCAAACACAGTAATCTGATTTTTTGTAAGAGTGACTGCACGATCATCGACAGTATCAAACATATCTCCGGTATGGTAAGTTCTGTGCGTGAAGTCCTTCCGGGACGCATGTATTTTATTCCGGAGACGCAGCACAAATTAAATCCGCTGGAATTGACGGAGGAAACTTTTTTCTCCACGGTTTTTGCAAAACCGATGTCGATTCAAAAAGCACTGTACACCACATATACCGGTATCAGTCCTGTCATTGCATCAGAAGTCTGTCACCGTGCTTCCATCGATGGGGATCAGGCGACCGACAGTCTTTCCGAGGAAGAGCAGCTGCACCTGTTCCACAATTTTTCCTGGTTGATAGACGATATCAAGGCACAACACTTTTCTCCAAACATCATTCGGCAAGGCAAAAAGCCAGTGGATTTTTCTGCTGTTGAAATGACAGAATACGCCGATTACGACTGTCTTCATTACGACAGTATTTCTGCTGTTTTAGAGGCTTTTTATGCAGAAAAAGATCTCTACACCCGCATTCACCAAAAAACAGCAGATCTTAGAAGAATCGTAAGCACTGCCTTAGAGCGGAACCGAAAAAAATATGACTTGCAGTGTAAACAGATGAAAGACACCGAAAAGCGTGATAAATACCGTATATACGGAGAATTATTAAACACCTATGGATATGGTTTGGAAGAAGGCAGCCGAAAACTTGAGACAATAAACTATTATACTGGCGAGCCAATCACAATCCCATTAGACCCGACCCTCACGCCTCAGGAAAATGCAAAAAAATATTTTGATAAATACAATAAGTTAAAACGTACTTTTGAAGCATTATCCACGCTGAGCATTGAAACGAAAAATGAAATTCAACATCTCGAATCAATCGCTACTTCTCTCGACATCGCAACCTCAGAGGATGATCTGGTGCAGATTCGTCAGGAGCTTGCCGACTACGGTTATATCCGCCACAAGGGAAATCAGAAAAAAATAAAGATAAAAAGTAAGCCGTACCATTATATTTCCTCCGATGGCTATCACATGTATGTCGGAAAGAACAATTTCCAGAACGACGAGCTGACGTTTAAATTTGCAACCGGAAACGACTGGTGGTTTCACGCAAAAGAAATCCCAGGCTCCCATGTCGTTGTAAAAACAAACGGTGATACTCTCCCGGACGAGACCTTTGAGGAGGCTGCCAGACTTGCCGCCTATTATTCCAAAGGACGTGAAAATGCAAAAGTAGAGATTGACTACCTGCAAAAGAAAAATGTGAAAAAACCGAACGGAAGTGCGCCAGGATTTGTCGTGTACTACACCAATTATTCCATGGTCGCTGTACCAGATATCGATGGAATCCATCCCGTCGAATAAACGCTCGTTCAAAAATCTCAACCGAGGTTCCTATGCGGACGTTCCCGGGATTCGGGGGCATACACAGTTTCCACCCACACCATGGCATCCCCTCACAAAAACATTTCGGTGGGTGCAGGTGAGATCCACTCCTTAGAGTGTCTTAGACTCGAAGGCTCTTCCTGAGAGTCTTAGACACTCTTAGGAGTTAGCTCAACTGCACAGGAGCCGTGTTTTTGTGAGGGGATACCATGGTGCGGACGGAAACGTCCGTTATCGTGTTCCCCGCTGAGATCTGTTTCGTCCGTATTTTATTCTCCGGCCTGTGTCGTGCGCTCGATATCGTGATAGAAAAAGTTTAAAATCTCATCGCAACTCATTCCCTCTTCTGCCATTTTCCCGGCTGCGGTCTGACTCATACCGATCCCGTGTCCGTACCCGCCGCCATACACCTGAAACCGCAGACCACCGAGATCATCCCAACAGACAAACGCACTCGGCAAAAGTTCGTGCATTGTAATCTCTGTATTGTTTTGTCCCATCAATGTTTCTTCTCCACAAGCAAGGATCAGACGAATGGTATATTCCGATGTCACATTTACGGTTCCATTCTCAAAAATCACCTGTAAAACACGGATACTTCCGCACTTTGCTCGTTTTTTTACCACAAATCCTTTTAATGCGCCAAAATTTTTTTCAATCCACTCGACCTGATTTTGATTCGGATCCAGAAACGTAAAACTTTCTGGTCTTGCTTCTCTTCGGACAGTGATCGTATGCTTCACATGTTCGCTGCTGTTTGAAAAATCAAGTGTTCCACTCCAACGAAAATAAGTACTGTCACGGTCATATGCTGTGTCATCGCCCGACTGAATATAAGCACGGAAAGCTTTTTCTTTCGAAAGATCATGCCCTTTGTCTGTCTGATTCACGTGTGCATGTTTTAAATAGGTCTCTTTTTCTTCTTTTCCATCCGCACTCCAGGCCGCCAGCGTATCCGTTTCTCCGCAGGAAGTAGAAAAATAATATGCTTCTATAATATTCCCTTGATGTGTCAGCACCTGGCCACAAGTATCATCCACAGCTCGTTTGACTTCATCTGTTGTCTCCTGCTGATTATATACCTGATAGTTTACTGTATCATCAATATGTGCACCATACCTCGCGTAATCGCCTCGATTCATCTGGATATAGGCGTAACTTCTGGCACAGAGCGCCTGTACTTTTAGCGCCTCGATTCCGTATTTTGGCGGCATTTCACTCGGCACGACATGGTACAGATACTGTTCGACATTCAATACGTTGACCAAAGCATATCCATCCTCGCATTTTCGCACTTCCATACTCCCCTCATACCCACGACCACTTAGCTGCTCTGGGGTATCTGCGAACCGAAACTGTCCATTTTTTGTTGTAAATTTCTGGCATCCTCCATTTTCGTTAAATTCCAATTTCGATACCGCTGTCACTTCGTTCGCATTCTTTTTTATTTTTTTCTTTCCATATGTAATCACGTATGGCTGATCTGCCGTCAAAAACAAGTCTTTCGCAACCGGCGCGCCATTTTGCAGTAAAAGTACCCGGATTTTTTTCAAATCTGCCGGTTTTACCAGCAGTGCTGCACAGATTTTTTTATTTCCCACTACATACCTTACTTTCATATTTCCAAGTACAATGTCAGAGGAACTTTTTTCTTCCACTGTACCGTAAGTTTTATAAATTGGCAGTTTTTTTGCGCGTTTCAAAGAACCATATCCTTCAATCTCCATCTGTTTTTCATCCATAGAAAGCAGATTCCCTTCTATGGTATCTTCCTTTTTTCGTATTTTTACAATATTCCCCTGTTTCCAACAGAGATCGCAGACACTTCCCTGCACAGATTCGGACAAGGTTTCCACCGGAAATGTAAAGGTTTTCCCGTCATACAGCACACTCACAGCCTGTTTCTGCTCCTCCTTTAAGAATGCATTTTCCATCGTCACTTCTTCCGTTTTATTTCCAATTCCGATGAGTGTGTCACCCCGCAGATATGCCCGGATGCCGTCATAGGAAGCAAGCAGCTTTTGTGGCAGATCTGTTTGAAACGTTCCCTCCTGCGTCTCTATAACGAAGTTTTTACTTTCCTTTTGCACAGAAAGCACAAGAAGCTTTTTTGTCTTCACCACGCCATCTGTGTCGAGAATCTCTCTCATTTCGTCATAAATCTGAAAAAAATCATTTCTTGAAATCGTCTGATACCACTTTTTTTTCGGCATATTCACATAGTCTTTGATCTGTAGATGTTCCAGTAATGACTCAACATCCCCATAGGTCAGATGCGGTCTGCTCTCTTTTATATACGCATCCAAGGTATCCTCCGAAATTCCAGTAAATCGCAACAGTTCTTTTACTTCACAGCGATTCACCCATTTCGTATCATATGAAACGGCTGTCTGTTTCTTTCCCACGCTGTGCCATGCGAAAAAAAGAATCACACAACCGATCAATAAAAGGAGTATCCAGACCCTCCTTCGCTTTTTCTTTTTCATAAAACAAATCCCCCTGCTTTTAGTCTGTACGCACAAATTCTCTTTGCATCCGTCGGTAAAAATCAAGAAAAGCTGTGATAGTCTTAAATTAAAACTAAAACAGCTTTTCTTTCCTCTGTATCTTGTAAGATGCAAAACATCTTCCTTTGTTCTTTTTACCCAAAATGCCGTTTCCTACAATTTTGACTCCTAGCGAACGCTAGGTGGGTTTCCGCAGCAACATCTTCTGCCTTCCGCTGCTATGACGGCCTGACATCCAATGGGCAATAATAGGAGTCCCGTTTAAAGTAAATGTAGGTTCAAAAATGTAGGAGTTGTCGAACATTCCAGGATGTTATTTCGTTCCTTTTCTATGTACTTATTATACCCCACTCGTACATGAAATTCAACAGAAAATTTAGGAAAAAGTATCTACTTTCTTCTTATTTACACAAAGCCTTAAAAGTCGAAATCTTCGCCACTTTTTTGCCATTAAATTTCATTAATGCTTTCTCTGCTCCGTCACCAAATTCTCCCGGAATCTCTACTCCTTTCGGGTCATAACCCTTTAACAGCAACAGAATTTCCAGTGCTGTTACCATATACTGCTTTTCTCCTTTTTTTACATAATGCGAACCGAATGCTCTTTCTGTCATATCATTCCAATCCCCATCTTCTACCAGTCCTGCATGATAGTCTAAATTTAAAGCATGCTGTACGACCCGGACTGCAGCCATTTTTGTAATTGCTGTTCGTGTTCCTGTGATTTTCAATTCGCAATCAGCAAATGTATTCGCGTATTTCTGCCCTTTTTTGATGCATTTGGTTTTCGCATCATCCGTGGTTGCTGTCTTTTCTGTAGAAGTCTGATCCGCTTTTTTAAAAAGAGCCGCCTCTTTTTTTCTTCTTGCGATCAACGCAGATTTATATCTCGTCGCACTCCCCCAATACTTAACCATATTTGTGGCATACTCCGCTGGTGTATGACTGTTAGACGCCAGCTGACGCAGACCACCTTCCCCTCGGTTAAATGTATAAGACACCAACGCATCAAAACGGTTCTGTGTCAATTTAATATCTGTTACCGTATTCTGCACAGCGGTCTCAAACCGTTTCAAATCTTTTTTTAACAGTGACACAGCTTTTTGGCGGGTAATCGTCTGACCTGCTTTCACATCGGGACCATAATGGCCGACACCGATCGTATAGTATGTTTCCCCTGACAGCTTATACGCTTTTAAAGAAATTCCTTCTAAAGAAATGATAAATTCTACTCCATTGTCTGATGTATGCATAAATGTCTCCTTCTCTGCCGTTTTTCTAGTCTGTTTCTTGCCTGTTTCAAGTATACCATTCTAAAAAAGTCTATGCAACATCGTTTTTTTGCAAAACAAAAAGAGCTCGGCAAAACCGAACTCTTATCAGCCTGAAATCGGACTCGAACCGACGACCCCTTCATTACGAGTGAAGTGCTCTACCAACTGAGCCATTCAGGCATCTGTCATGAATCAGACCATTTCATTATACATTATTTTTTTTCTTTTTGCAAGTGTTTTTTTCTCTTTTTTACAAATTCATGCCTCCATCTTCTGACAAGTACTGCTGTTTTAAATAGTCCAGAAGCGCCGGGTGCTGCTCCAATGCCGGATCGGAGGATAAAAGTGCTTTCACTTCTTCGGCGGCACGCTGCATAACAGTTGCATCCTGATAAATGTCTGCCAATTTAAAATTCATTTCTCCACTCTGGCGGATTCCAAAGAAATCGCCCGGACCACGAAGTTTTAAATCCTCACTGGCAATCAAAAAGCCATCATTCGATTTATTTAAAATATCCAGCCGTTTCTGCGAATGTTTCGAATCACTTCCATTGATAAAAATACAGTATGACTGTGCATCTCCACGACCGACACGACCTCGCAGCTGGTGCAGCTGCGCTAATCCAAAGCGTTCGGCATTTTCAATCATCATTACCGTTGCATTCGGCACATTTACACCAACTTCCACGACCGTTGTGGAGACAAGTACCTGAATCTCATTTTTTTCAAACGCTTCCATAATTGCATTCTTATCTTTTGATGCAAGTTTTCCATGTAGATACTGCACCTGTATATCCGGCGGAAAGATTTCTCTCAAACGTTCGGTATAAGAGAGCACATCTTCCATCTCGCCAGAGTTTTCTGTTTCCTCTACCAATGGACAGATCACGTACACCTGATGACCGGCGCGAATCTCTTTTTCCATGAACCGATAGGCTGTTTTGCGATAATTCGGTCCAACCACACAATTTTTGATCGGCAGGCGCCGTGCCGGAACCTCATCAATCACAGAGATATCCAGATCTCCATACATAATAATCGCCAGCGTCCTTGGAATCGGCGTCGCGCTCATAACAAGCACATGCGGATGCATACCTTTTTGTGAAAGAGTTTCTCTCTGACGAACACCAAAACGATGCTGCTCATCGGTGATGACCAATGCCAGATTGTCAAATAATGCCTGATCCTGAATCAGTGCATGCGTTCCCACGATCATCGCATCCGGATATAATGCCATACGCTCATAAGCTCTGCGCTTTTCTCGTACAGTCAGGGAACCAGTCAAAAGGATCACAGGATGTTTGATTCCATGCTGCTCATTCATCTCTTTAAAGTTCTCATAATGTTGACGGGCCAAGACTTCCGTCGGAACCATGATCGCAGACTGATATCCGTTTTCTGCCGCCTCAAGCATCGCGAGATACGCCACGATCGTCTTTCCAGAGCCGACATCCCCCTGAACCAGACGCTGCATCACATGCGCAGAACTCATATCCGTCCGAACATCCAAAAGCGCTGCTTTCTGCGCATTTGTCAACTCATAAGGCAGCTCTTTCATTACACGATCTATGATACCGCTATCCTGAAACACATATGAATTTTCGGTTTCTGCATCGCGGTCTTTTTGTATCTGCATACCAAGAATAAATAAAAAGAATTCATCAAACACCAGTCGTTTTCTCGCCTCGATCAGATTTTCCATGGAATCAGGGAAATGAATCTGCTCCATAGCAAAATTCAGTTCACATAACGTATGTCGAAGTCGCATCTCGGATGGCAGATAATCTGTAAACAACTGATCCTCCTGTAAAATCTGTTTCACCGTTTTGATGATCAGATTATTTGTGATTCCTTTCACTAGCGGATACACCGGCTGCATTTGGTTTTCAATTGCTTTATACTTTGCAACAGTATACACTGTCGGCTGCTCCATACATGGCTGATTGCCCTTATACGTCACTTTCCCATAAAAAACATAGACTCCCCCTGGACGCAGACTGTTTTTTAAAAATGACATACGAAACCACGTCAAATTTAAACAAACGCCGTCTCCCACTGCCTCTGCAGTGGTGACCGGCATCTTTGATGTCTTCACCACCAAAGGTGTTTTTCGAATTCTCGCCTCAATGGCACACATTTTCCCTTCTTCGGCTTCAGCCGGAAAAGTCACTTCCGGAAACTTGATATAGTCCCTCGGATAATACAAAAGCAAATCCCCTACCGTATAGATATTCAGCTTTTGAAACAACTTCTCCGTCTTCGCTCCAATTCCTTTGACTTCTTTTAAAGGAGAACTTAACTGCATGATGATTTCTCCCTCTTCTTATTCTACAGAAATGATATAATAATAAATTGGCTGTCCGCCATTTTGCACTTCCACATCACAATCCGGATGTGCCTCCTCAGCCGCATGTGCCAATGCCTCAGCCGCATGTTCTTCTGCCTCTGCTCCGTAATAAATACTGATCAGCGAAGAATCCTCATCAACCATAGATGCGATCATTTCCTTCGTTACTACATCCAAATCGGTTCCGACTGCCATAATTCCATCATCTCCGATTCCCATATAATCTCCCTGATGAATCTCTTTTTCATCGATCACGGTATCTCGTACTGCAAAGGTCACCTGACCTGTCTTTACATTTTGAATTTCCGCTTCCATCTGTGCTGCATTTTCTGCAGCCGAACGCCCCGGAATATAATTGATCATGGCTGTGATCCCCTGTGGAACCGTTTTTGTCGGGATCACATACACCTGTTTATTTTCCGCCAGAGAAGCCGCCTGATTTGCTGCCAGAATAATATTTTTATTATTTGGCAAAACGAAAATCGTTTTCGCGTTTACTTTTTCAATCGCCTCTAACACATCTTCGGTACTCGGGTTCATTGTCTGTCCACCCTCAATGATTTCATCCACACCCAGTCCCTGAAATACCTCGTTGATTCCATCACCGATCGATACAGATACAAAACCGACTTCTTTTTCCGGCTCGTTCTTTTGACCCTCTGACTGCATTTCTTTTTCTTTCAAAGCAGCGACCTTTTCATCACGCTCTAATTTCATATTTTCAATGATGATCGTCGTTAGGTTTCCATATGTCAGGCCTTTTTCCAGCGCTTTCCCTGGATTATTTGTATGCACATGAACTTTGACGATCTCCTCGTCTGCCACTACTACAATCGAATCTCCGATCGTTTCCAAATAGGATTTGAACTCAAATTCCTGATTCTGTGTGAAAGGATTTTCCAACAAAATCAAAAACTGTGTGCAGTAGGTAAAACGAATTTCCTGCTGCGCCTGTGCATCAACACCGGATATCGTTTTTGATGATGTCGCAGTTTTTTCACTGTCAAATTCCAAGTTTCCACTCTCTTTTCCAAGCAGAGCATTATAACCACCCTTCAATACTTCTACCAGTCCCTGTCCGCCGGAATCCACAACTCCTGCTTGTTTTAAGACTGGAAGCATTTCCGGTGTCTGGCTCAAGACATGATCGGCTGCCTTTATGACTTCACCGATAAAATAAACCAAATCCTCTGTCTCATCTTCCAGCTCCAGAGCTTTTTCAGCCGCCCCCTTCGCAACGGTTAAAATCGTTCCTTCTTTTGGACGCATAACCGCTTTATAGGCCGTCTCCACCGCCTTTTCGCATGCTTCTGCAAAAACAGAAACCGTTAATACTTCTTCTCCACTGATTCGTTTTGTAAAGCCGCGAAACAGCTGAGATAAGATCACACCAGAATTTCCGCGTGCGCCTCGCAGTGATCCCGAAGAAATGGCTTTTGCCAATGACTCCATTGTCGGATGTTCCAGTGCGCTTACTTCCTTTGCTGCTGACAGAATTGTCATTGACATATTTGTTCCGGTATCGCCATCTGGAACCGGAAAGACATTCAGTTCGTTAATCCATTCCTTCTTTGCCTCCAGATTTTTTGCACCAGCCAGAAACATTTTTGCAAATCCGGATGCATCTATTGTCGTGATTTCCACAATTACTTCCTCCTTAATCAATCACTCTTACACCTTCAACAAAGATGTTTATTTTCTCAATTTCCAGCCCGGTAAATTCCTCTACCCTGTATTTCACCGTATCGATCAAATTATCCGACACAGTCGATATACTAACACCGTACGCTACGATCACATGAAATTCGATTGTAATACGGTTATTTTCCATTCGGACATGAATGCCCCTTGTCAGATAATCCCGTTTTAATAATTTTACCAGACCGTCTTTCATGTTCACTGCAGCCATTCCTACTATACCAAAGCATTCCACTGCCACAGAACCGGCATAAGTTGCAATTACTTCCTCATCTATCAGAACTGTCCCGAGCTCTGTATCAATCTGTCCTTTCATCGCTCATCCGCCTCCATTCATTCCGTCTTCTTTTTATAAACTGAAACGGCAAAATTTTTTAATCACCATTATTATACCTGTTTTACAAGGAAAAAGAAACCTTAATATTGAAATCTTTGAATTTTTTTTATTTTTTTCTTGCAAAACAGTTTCGTATCTGTTAAAATAAATTTGTTGTGAACCTTTCGAGGTTCTTTATTCGGCTAATAAATTGTGAGGAGGTGCTAAGATGGCAAAGTGTGCTATTTGTGGAAAAGGCGCTCATTTCGGAAATAAAGTGAGCCATTCTCATAGAAGATCAAATAGAATGTGGAAATCTAATATTAAATCTGTAAAAGCGAAAGTAAACGGAACTCCAAAAAAGATTTACGTTTGTACTTCTTGCTTAAGATCTGGCAAAGTAGAAAGAGCCTAGATTTCATATGCGCAAAGCATAAAAAGCTGTTACATTCCCGATTCGGTTTGTGACGGCTTTTTTGTTTTTTCGCCTTTTAATGGCAAAGCAGCCATACGCCTGTGAACAAAAGACCGATGATAACAAAAAAAGATATACAGCCATTTGGCAAAAAACACTTCAAAATCATTCCTACTCCCAACAGAATCAAAGAATATCCCAATAAACTTTTCCAGGCACAATTCCCTTTTTTCGGCGGTAACGGTCTCGGTCTTTTCATTTTATCAACCCCATAATAAAAGCGCATATACCTGTTTTTACACGAAATATATGCGCTTTCTCTTCTTTTTATTCTATTTTTCTTTGCTGTCGGATTCTTTTGGATTCACCGCATCTGTCAAAATGCTTTCCATTTCATCGGATGCAGCCGCTTTTGCCTCTGCATTGCCTTTGTTCTTTTCCGATGCATTTTTTTCTTTTTTCTTTTCTGAAAATTTTTCTACAAAATCCGGAACCATATCCAGAATTTTTGTAATTCCATCCTGATTTCGAATATTGACCAGTTTTGTGGTCCCATTTTGAATGACTAACACCGCACTCGGTGTGATCTTTCCACCAAGACCGCCGCCGCCATTGTTTTTCTTATCACTGGAAAATGCACCGGCCGCCACACCAAAAGAAACATCTACCAATGGAAGTAAAATCGTATCCCCGATGTGTACGGCATCACCGACCACTGTTTTTGTCGTAATAAAACTATCCATTCCTTTAAATAAAGATTCGATTGTTGTGTTGAAACTATTGTCTGCCATAAAAGCCCTCCATTCTTTTTTCTATCGAAGTTGTTTTATCCATTTTCGTACATTCGGATTCCGATATGTACGGATAAATGCAACAATTGCATGAATCAAGCGTATATGCCCCTTTGCATACAACTCTCCCTCAGCATACGGAACATCCGATTGAAAATCCGGTAAAATCGAACATTCTTTCTGATACACGAGCGGTACAAGACTGACCAGTCCTGTTGCCATGCCAGTCCATGCCGGATTTCCTGTGGAATAAGAGATGTGTCCTTTTAAACGTCTTGGACCGTAATGATGAATCAGATATTTTATCTCTCTCAAAATTTTTCGAACCATTTCTCGATTTGCTTCATCATTTATTATACCCTTTATATCGGATATTTTTTCTTTTCCATCCTGTATTTTTGATTGAAAATTTGGTTTTGTTTCCCTTTTTTCTTCTTTTTCTAACTCTGCCAGTTTTTCGTCCAACTCCTGGTCAAAATTTTCACCAAATTCGTCTTCCTCTTTTTTTTCTTTTTTTGCTTTTCTCTTTTTCTTCTTTTTTAAATTTGATTTTTCTTCGGAACGATCCTTTGCTTCATCCTCTTTTTTTTCTTGCGAGTAATGCTGTTCTTGTGTCCTCTCTTCCTCTTCGAAATTTTTCTCTGGCTCCAGCGACTGCCCTTTCTCTGTTTCGAAAGTTTCTTTTTGCTGAACAAAAGCTTCTTCTGTGTCTTCTTTTTTCTCTTCACTCATCATTTTTTTGAAACCAAAAATGCGAAGCCAGACTCGAAATCCAGATACATTTTTTTGAAACTGAATCTGAAAAATTCGAAGCAAAAATGTCACTTTTCCGTCCGCCTCAAGCTTGTCTGTATACTGAATCCTTCCTTGATAACACACCGGAACAAACATTAAAACTCCAACGATCAATATAACAAATGCCAAAAGGCACAGCAGAATTATCCCAATTATCTTTAGTACCAGCAAAACAGCTGCCATGCACTTCCCTCTTTCTGTCTGATTTTATGCCTTTATTTTTTTCTGAATGTAATCACGCACATTTGTGGTCTGTGTCTCTTTTAAGACTTCGCTTATGATCTCGCCAGCAAGCATCGCCGCTTCATCATATCCTTTTGCAAGTCCGATGACCACCAAATTTTTCCTCGGATAGTGTTTCTGAAGCAAATCCGTGGATGGAATCAGATCGATCAGATTCTGTGGATTCGACGCCAGCGTCAACACATATATATCAAGTTGTCCGGCATTATGACGGATTTTCCACTTTATTTTCGCAGCTTTTCTTTTTATACTTTGTCCAATATAAAGATTCTGATACCAAATCATCTGCATTCCTCACCTGTCGTTTCTAATTACATATTTATTAGTATAGCCCAATCTTTCTGGATGCGCAAGAGATATTTTAACGCAACTTCATCTTTACAAATTTGTATAATTATGATATAATGGCTTAACGAAAAAGAAGAATTTAGTCGGACACAGGCGTCAATTTGATTCCTGTGT
>JBJENW010000076.1:0-3504 GCA_051880395.1 Lachnospiraceae bacterium
GACTTCATTTCTGTCAAGCCACATCTGTTTGCACCACCCCTGTCCGCAGTGTCCGCCGAATCCCGGAAACGTCCGCCCAGGAATCCCCCCGGTTGAGATATTTTTCGCGTCCCGCCTTTTTCAAAGAGTAGTGGGGCCAATACAGTTTCGGGTGGCCAATACCGTCCCGTCCGCAACACTTACACCCATATAAAGCGTAAAAATGAACAGAAATAGAAAAGCTTGCGTCTACCGTGCAGAAAAGATCTACAGTTACTGTTCTTTTTCACAAATTTTCCGATAACTATTATGAGATTACGATAAATTTATATATAAATTTTACCAAGGGGGATCCAACATGAAACATACAAAAAAGATCATGACCTGTTTTCTGGCGGCACTTACGCTTTGTACACTGAGCGGATGCCAGAAAGAAGAAGAAGACAACAGCATTTATCTGTTAAGTTTTAAGCCGGAGGTTGCAACCACATGGAAGGAAATTGCTGATACGTATGAAAAAGAAACCGGCGTCCATGTAAAGATTTTAACCTCTACAAACGGAAATCACGATAAAAACCTGAAATCTGAGATTGCCAAACAGGACGCACCGACACTGTTTCAGATCAACGGACAGCCGGAATATGAAATATGGAAAAATTATTGTCTGGATCTGAAAGATACGAAGTTATATTCCTGGCTTTTGGACAAAGACATGGCTATTTCTCATGACGGTGGTGTGTGTGGTATTCCTTATGTTGTAGAGGGATACGGCATCATCTATAATCAGGTGATCATGGACAAGTATTTTTCTCTCCCGTCGAAGGAAACTTCCTATAAAAGCATGGATGAAATCCGCTCCTTTGAAACACTCAAAGCGGTTGTAGAAGATATGACCAGACATACATCCGAACTTGGCATTTCCGGTGTGTTCGCCTCCACTTCTCTCGCTCCCGGCGAGGACTGGCGCTGGCAGACGCATTTATCGAATCTTCCGTTTTACTATGAACTGCAGGACAAAGGTGTATACGAGACCGATACCATTGATTTTACCTATGAAAAAGAATATAAAAATATTTTTGATCTCTACATTCATAATTCCTGCACCATACCAAAGGATCTTGGCAAAAAAAATGTCACTGATTCCATGAATGAGTTTGCCCTTGGCAAAGTCGCTATGGTGCAAAATGGAAACTGGGCATGGAATCAGATCTCAGAGGTCGAAGGAAATATCGTAAAAGAAGACGACATCAAATTTTTACCGATCTACACAGGAATGAAGGGAGAAGAATCGCAGGGACTTTGTATCGGTACCGAAAATTATATCTGTGTCAACGCTCTGGCAAGCCCGGAAAAACAAAAGAACTCGATCGCATTTCTGGAATGGCTGTACAGTTCCAAGGAGGGAAAACAATTTGTCACGGAGAAACTCGGCTTTATCCCTCCGTTTGATACTTTTACAGAAGAAGAATATCCAAAAAATCCATTGGCGCAGGAAGTCATGCGCTACATGAATGATCAAAATCTGCATTCGGTCAACTGGGTCTTTTCCGCTTATCCGAATCAGGCTTTTAAGGACAATCTCGGAACCAATTTGTTGTCCTACTGTAAAGGGACAATGAACTGGGAAACACTTGTCGATAAAACAAAAACTGACTGGGCTGCCCAGATCAAAACGGCAGCCGAAGAAGATGAATAGGAGGTGTCAGGCATGAAAAAATTTACCATAAAAGCAAAAATCTCGTTTCTGTTAGTCTGCACTTCAATCCTTTTAATTACAGGCATTCTAACCGTTTCGTATGTCATAAACAAGCAGAGTATCACAGAAATCTGCGAAAGTTATTTATACGACAGCTGCGTCTCCCTCTCCAACTCCTTATACGGAAACTTTTACGGGAGCAAATATTCAGATGACACACTCGTTGAATTAGAGTATACACTGAATAACTCTGGTATCAGTACGATGGAATCGAGTCAGGCGTATCTGGTCGATCAAAACGGCTGTTTCTTGTATCATGACAATCCGGATATGATTGGTCAGAAGATCAGTGGAAATCCAGTGATCGAGGATGTACTCTCCACGTTGCAGAACAAAGGCATCATGACAACTGCAGATGTCAAAAACTGTACGGTCAACGGAAAAGAAGTCTATATCGCCTTTATGTGTACGGTCAACGACTGGATCGTATTCATTCAGGCAGATAAATCCGATGTGTTAAAACCGATCTACACCATTACCGCTTACTGTATTGCCATTGGTGTCATCCTGTTGCTGCTTGCTCAGATCATCGGAATTATCTTAACAACGAAAATCACAAAACCGATCTCCGCCCTGACAACAATGATCAATCATATTTCGGAATTCGATCTGAAAGCAGATGTGGAGATTCCGAGAACAAACGATGAGATCGGTGTCATGGGAGAAGCGGTTCAAAAAATGCGGGAAAAACTTTCACAGATCGTACAGGAAATCAATGATATTTCTCATACACTGGTCAATGACTCCAATTCTCTTTACGAGATTTCGGAAAATGTCAATTCTGCCTCGATGGATAACTCCGCAACCAACCAGGAGCTGGCTGCGAGCATGGAAAATACGACCTCAGCCACAAACACTGTCACCGACAATGTGCAGGGCATGAACCAGAATGCCATCTCCGTCGCCGATAAGATCAATGATGGTACAAAACTTACCATGGATATGATGGAAAAAGCAAATGCCATCCAGACGCAGACGGTTCTTGCAAGTGAAAAAACGTTTGAAGTATATAACAACATCAAAAAGACTTCCAATGAAGCCATCGGACAGGCGAAACAAGTCAAGCAGATCAATGCACTGGCCAATGCCATTCAGGAAATCGCGGATCAGACCACGCTTTTGTCTCTGAATGCGTCGATCGAAGCCGCGAGAGCCGGGGAGGAAGGCCGCGGATTCGCTGTCGTTGCCGGAGAGATCTCCGCGCTGGCCGATCAGTCCACGAAAACGAGTGCCGATATCGTGACCATTGTCGAACAGGTCAATTCTTCGGTGGAAACTCTGACAAAATGTCTGTTGGACGCACTGCATTTTCTGGAGGAGAAAGTCATTTCCGATTACAAGGGATTTGAGCAGTCCAGCAAGGAATACAGTGAGGTCACACAGACGATCCAGGAATTTATGACCCAGGCAGACAGAGAGGTAACTATGCTGAAAACTTCTATTGAAGAGATTACTAATTCTATGGACAGCATTAACAAAAACGTCAATGAGTGCTACCACGGCATCACCGATATCACAGATAAGACGACACATGTCGTTCATCTGACGGAAGAAACCTTCCATCGGACACAAAATTGCAAAAATTCCGCCGAGCAGCTGAATGCGATCACCTCCAGATTTCAGGTGTAGCAATTTCTATTTGTCGGGCTAACCACTACGTTCATCTGCCCACTACTTTTTTGGAAGGCGAAAAATATCTCAACCGGGAGAATTTCATGCCCGGACGTTTCGCAGCACGCCAGGCATCTTGGCAAAAAACACGGCTCCTG
>JBJENW010000077.1:0-3493 GCA_051880395.1 Lachnospiraceae bacterium
GATGGAATTCATCGATATAGTATCTGGTAGATTTCTGGGAGCCCCGGTTGATTGTAACGCGGTTCCATACCTGGTCCTGAACGATCAGCATTCCCAGCTTTTTCAGCTGCTTGCCAAGCTCCTTGATATCAAAGCAGACAATGCGATTATTCAGTTCCACATTTGTCTGATGGTTAAACACTTTCAGAGAACCATTGACGTAGATCTCCAGTGCTGTTGCGATACGCTGTGCCTGAGGCTCTTTCTGCTTTCTCAGGCAGTCATACAGATCTCCGAGTACCGGCATGTTTTCCGGTTTCGGATCTGCAAAATATTTCTGATACACAAGAGGCAGACACCTGTCGATCACAGACTTTTCCTCTGCCTCAATACCATTTCTGGTTCCCATGATCAGCTCACACAACGACAGGACAAAATCTGACTTCACTCCCAGCGGATTATCATCATCAGAGTAATCCATGTTGATATCCATGGGATTGATATAATCCTTGCTGGTCGGAGAAATGTGGATAACCTGACCTCCGAGGGCATGGACCAGTGGATAATATTCTCCCTCCGGATCTCCGATGATAATATCGTCATTTGTCACGAAAAATGCATTGGTAATTTCCCGCTTGGCAGCAAAGGATTTTCCGGATCCGGGAGTTCCGAGAATCAATCCATTCGGATTTTTCAGCTTCTTTCGATCTACCATGATCATATTGTTGCTGAGGGCATTCAATCCGTAATAAAGAGATTCTCCGCCCATGAACAATTCCTGTGTTGTGAAAGGAACAAAGATAGCAGTACTGGTAGTCGTCAACGCCCTTTTGATCGGCACATGATTGACACCAAGTGGAACACTGCTCATCAGTCCTTCCTCCTGCTGATAATCCAGACGCCTTAACACACAGTTATATTTCTGAGCGATACCGGCAGTCTGGAATACTGCATTTTCCAGATCCTGTTTACTTTTTGCTGTATTCAAAAAGAGCGCAGTTACCAGGAACATACGCTCATTTCGTGACTGCAGATCTTCCAGAAGTCTCTTTGCCTCGCCGCCATACGTGTTCAGGTCTGACGGGATGATGTCCATATCATATCCGGATCGAACTGCCTTTTTCTGTTCTTCAATTTTCATACGGTTGATATCCGTCACCTTGCTTTTTACAAGCTTGATGGCTTTCATCTGATCCACCGACTGCACATGCAGGTTTACGATCAGATCCTTATCCATATCCAGAAACTCAGCCAGCATTTTGTCGGTAAGCTCCGGAGCCAGAATCTGCAGATAGGAGACTGCGCCAATCGTTGTCCCCATCTGGAACGTCTTCCCTTCTTTAAATACAAAGCTGGTCGGTGCCACATAGTCCTTTGTACTGAGACCGGTCCGGATCATGGATCCATAATCAAACTGGAAATCGGCACTGGCATCCGGATTAAATGTTTCATACATAATCTGAAGCCGCTCCACACCGTTCAGCGGGTAAGCCGGTACACCAAGCACCTTGAAGTTATTCAGGATATCCGACTCAATACGCTCCAGCTTCGGTTTCGCCAGCTTGATATTCTCCGCTTCGATAGAAAACGTGATATATTTTGACTTTACCAGACCGTTATTTCCCTTTGCCAGCTGATGCTTCAGCATCTGTGCATATTCCATACGGACATCATCAAACTCATCATGCTGAGGACGGATACGGATCACATTCTCAAATTCCTTCATATTGCTTTTGTGATTGATAAAGCTCAGCTGGAAATGGATGCTGCTGTCAAAATAGTTGAGAAAATCACACCAGTTTTCAAAAATAGCATTCTTATCCTCATTCTGTGCCAGCTGATAGTTGATATCATAAAACCGGATACATTTGGAATATGTATTTCCCTGTACCCGGCAGATGCCATCCTTTCCCATCTCTTTATATCGGATCGTCTTTTGTACCGAAAGCCGCTTTTCTTCTTTTTTCTTTAACTTTTTGGTGCTGTTATTTTTTCTTTTTGACACCTGTCTTACCTCCCTTCTTTTCTCTGACTGCATTTTTCGAACCGGTTGTCTCCGGATTCGATTCATAATAATTCTCTGTTTCATAGGTTCTGACCGGTGGCCGGAACACTTTTACATTCAGGATGTGCAAGATCACATCCTCCAGATGCATCCCATCTTTTTCATACATGGCAAACATAAATGCCGGTAACATCAAAATCACCATAACAGTAGCCGCATTTGACATCCCAAGGATTCCTCTTGTGAGGAAATAAAACGGAATACCAATCGCAGAACCGATCCCGATGCAGATGATCTGTCTCTTTGTCAGATTAAAAGCCACTTTATTTTTTACTTTTGTCAAATCTTTTGGAACACTGACATATGCCATGGTTTATCTCTCCTTCCTGTGATTTATTTAATGGGCATTAAAAATGGACTTGCTCAGGGATCCTGTCTTAAACAAACTAAAACACAGGATGACTGTATAAGCCATTACGCCAAATAATGAAGAACTCAGATTATCTGAATACTGGATACCCGCTACCAGCACAGCGTAGATAGCGACGCATACCATCATCAGAAATGCCTGGAATGCCAGGGCAAAGAGTCCTCTGAAATAATTGGTTCCGATCTGTCCCCACTCTCTGTTGCTCATCGTGGCGAACGGGATCGGTGCGACCGAAGTATAAAGGTAAATCTCAATCATACGTCCATATAGAATTACTGTGATCAATACGGACATGATTCTCATACAGAAGCTGACGATCAGGGTTTCCAATGCCAACACTACTAATTCTCCAATCTCCATGGCTTCCAATGTAGCCTCCAGATCAGTCAGTGCAGAGCTGATATCAATAGCTGTACTTCCTGTGACCACACCGGATGCAGCATTTACTACATGCTGGCCGACATCAAAGACAGCCATTGTAATGGTAAAAGTGTTACTTACCAGATACACTGCGATCCACATCTTCACAAAATATTTGAAGAACATCCATGTATCAATATCATGCATGTTGTTACGCTCAGTAAGCATGGAAATCAGTTCATAGCAGAGCACAAACGTAATGATGATACCTGCAATCGGCAGAATTACCGAATTGGACAGATTCTGGATCATACTGAATATGCTGCCATTCCATCCCTGGGGAGTCTGTCCAACCTGGCTTGCAATCTCGCCTGTTTTCTGATTGACATCAGTAAACATCTTATCCAGGTTGGAATTGATCATCCCTGTCAGGAGCTCCCTCATCCATTCTTCGATCGCATCAAAAATCTGATCGAACATGGATAACTACTCCTTTCTCTTAACCAAACAGTCCACTAAGAAGCGGAATTAACTGAGTACCGATGAGGATTACACCACCACCGCTCATCAGCTGTTTAATCCCCTGAGACTTCGCCCCCGGGTTATCATTGCCATAACCTTCCATCAGATTGATGACTCCCCAGACCCCAAGGCCGGCCCCGATGGCAACTACCAGTGTCTGTAAAATATTAATTGCGCTCGTAAAAAATCCCATATAT
>JBJENW010000078.1:0-3466 GCA_051880395.1 Lachnospiraceae bacterium
AATCGCAGTCTTTTCCATAATAGGCTGCCAGCATATATGCCGCCATGGATTTCCCAAATCTTCTTGGACGGCTGATACAGATAAATCGCTGCTGTGTCCCCACCACATGATTTGTTTCTTCAATCAATCCTGTTTTATCAATATATATTTCTGAACGACACGCTGTTTCAAAATTTCCATTTCCCGGATTTAAATAAACACCCATTCTTTTTTCTCCTTTCACATACTATATGCAATTCTGCAACTCTTCCTGCGCTGTCTTTTTGACCATATCCTGTCTTCCGATCTCGTCTGCCCGCGTTTCATTTTCTTTTCTATTTTTCTCTCAACATAATAATTTCAAAGGAGCAGACCGTCAATCTGCTCCTTCAAATATCTCGTTTAATTTCATCTGTACATTTGGAAAATCCTTTAATTGAAGCACTGTATCGGCATTATACTCTTCTTCCTCTACATCGTCCTGTAAAATATAATGTTGCGTCAACTCATATTTTCCATCCACCAGATAATAAATTTCTACTGATCTTCCTTGCGGCGTAACAATCCAATATTCTGCCACACCGGCTTCTTCGTAGATATTTTTCTTTTGCGTTTTATCTTTTAATGCCGTAGACGGACTCAACGTTTCTACTATAAACTTGGGTACTCCACTATAACTTCCGCCTTTTAGATGTTTTCTGTCACAGATGACCATAATATCCGGTATCAGATAATCGTCATTTTCTTTTGGATGATATCTGTAATCCAGATTTTCCATAAATACCAGACACATACTATCCTTCAACCCTTTTTTTATCATATGATAGATATTCCCATTGATAATTCCATGACGATAGTTTGGCGATGGTGCTATATCATAAAGAATGCCATCGATTTTTTCCTGCCTGTGGTATTCGCTTGTGAAAAGCGGCGTAGGATCACATCCTTTCTATACTGCTTTTAGTATAACAGCTTTGCAAACGAAACGCAATTTGTTTCCTTTTCTCTTCTTCCACTCCTTTCTCCTGTCTGCAATCATTCCCGTTCCCATTGTTCGATCACGCAGCTGTGTTTCTTACTGTCTTTTTCATAATTGATTCCATGTTGCTTCTAAGAGTCTGTCGGATTTTTCCAGTGCTGCGATCACATCTGTCCAGCGTTCTCCTTCGATCGCATTATGAAATTCTCCACGAATCTCCGTGTTGGGAATAAATACGGCCGACTTTTCCATATCAAATGCCAGATAGCCGAGATATTCTTGGACGGCTGATACAGACAAATCGCTGCTGTGTCCCCATCACCTGATTTGTTTCTTCAATCAATCCTGTTTTATCGATATATATTTCTGAACGACACGCTGTTTCAAAATTTCCATTTCCCGGATTTAAATAAATACCCATGCTTTTTTCTCCTTCCTATCTTGTATGCAATTCTGCAACTCTTCCTGCGCTGTCTTTTTGACCATATCCTGTCTTCTAGTCTCGTCTGCCCAGTTTTTTATAAAAAAACCGCTATACTATTTTTAGTATAACGGTTTTGCAAACGAAACGCAATGTAGGCTTTTTCACATACTTCAATCGCATTATCTTCGGCAGACTAAACTACGAAAGAAGAAATCAAAATAGCAACATCATTACTCATTTTTTTCTACTTATGTGAAAATATTGAAACTGGCTAACACATCTCATCTTATGTTTAAAAATTTTGTAAACCCCATATCCCAACAAAGCACCTGTCGTATTGATCAGTAAATCATCTACATCCATATATCGTCCAGATAAAAATTCCAGACCTTCGATAACGACCGCAAATGGCAGGCAGATCAAAACGATTTTCCACCAGGTCCAATGCATACGTGGAAACGAACCGCACAATAAGAAACCGAACGGAAAAAATAATGCCAAATTATCCAAAACCTGCCGGGTTACCTCCTTGCCGTCAATTCTAAAGTCCTGTAACGTAACATAAATCGGGATAAGGTTTGGATACATCAGATGTTCTGGTACACCTTCAAAAAATACACTATACGCATTTGTCAACAATACGATCGCACTCGCACAGATTAAAAACACATACCGAATCCCCCACAAAAAGCATCCTACTTTTTTATTCCAAACATAGGAAAGCAACATCCATATAGCACAAACTGGAACGGCCATACGCATAGCTGGAACGAGATATTGATAAATTGCACCTATAATATCCACTCTACACGCTCTCCTTTCTCCGCTGTCGCATATACTGAAATACCAGAATTACCATCCATACAATTCCCGAAAGAAGCATCTGTTTTGCCACTCGATCCTGTACACACCGGATGTTTTCTGCAAGAGCATCATTTGGCACATACAATACCATTTGATAAGCTACTTTGTATACTAAAAACAAAACAATCGGAACACCGATCAAACACTTCTTCCAATTTTTTTCTGTGAATTTAAAAAAATACCATGCTACAAAAAGTACCATACCGAGAAACAAAATTTCGGCACCGATTTCCATACCAGCAGCAACACTGCATGGCATCTGATATCGATCCTTATCCAAAACAATTCTGTCATCCACAGTAACATCATATAATATCCCTGTATCTTTTCGAATCGTATGAAGCGTTTCTTCAATCTGCTGGTATTGTGCTCTCGTCTTATATAATATCTCACCTTCTGTTTTTATGAAGTACAGCATAGTTGTAAATTCGTTTCCTGTAAACTCCTTTTCCACCTCCAAATAAGGACATATAATCTGGTTATCCAACAATAAGATTTCTTCACCCTTTTGTATCTTCGCGTCCTTTTTTAGAAAACCAGTTACTCTACCCGTAAAATTCTGCTGAAGATAAGAAAAGGAAAATGTATCTCCCAGTTTAAATTTTTTTTCGTAATTGCTTCCCATGATAAGCGGGATTTCCTGATTCAACGAATGAAACTTATAATCATTTTTTGAAAACATCATCCCTTTTTTCAATAACTCTTTAAATAAAACGCTATCTGCTGTTTGTCGATCGATTTGTATGGAATAAAGCGGTGTATGTGTTCCTATTCCCGGATCATGTTCATTTCTACTTTCCTCTCCGCCTTCTATAAACTCTTCATCCAAATCACAGGCTTCCAGATACTCAAGCGTCTGATTTCCAATTACTACATAACGCTCTCCAAATGAACGCTGTAGAGTGGCATACACCGATTTTAACTTAGAAAAAGCGTCTGGCTGACTCAAAAATTCAGAAAGCGTCTGTTTTTTTCTCTGATCATATTCATCAAAAATCTGACGACTGCGTGCATCGGCATATCTTCCGTTATCTTTTTTCATTTGGACTACAGTTGCATGATTTCCCATTGCAAGAAAAAGCAGTATTGTAAAAACATAAAATGCACCTATCAGACCAATACAAATTTTTTTTCTCATATATAACCTCATATGTTATTTCTTAAATGTTACTGCTCACCCGCTTTGTCTCGCATTTCCTCTGTCACGCTGTCGCGAAACT
>JBJENW010000079.1:0-3463 GCA_051880395.1 Lachnospiraceae bacterium
CGCGCGGCTGTTAACCGCGTTGTCGTAGGTTCGAGCCCTACTCGGGGAGTTTTTTTGATATATAGAATTGGCCTAATGGCTCAGTTGGTTAGAGCGCCGCCCTGTCACGGCGGAGGTCGCGGGTTCGAGTCCCGCTTGGGTCGTTTTTGGCGACATAGCCAAGTGGTAAGGCATGGGTCTGCAACACCCTGAGCACCAGTTCGAATCTGGTTGTCGCCTTTTTGTTTTATAAAGGGAATCTTCTTTGATGGAATTTAAAATCAAAGAAGTTTTTTTTTGCTAAAAAAATGTGAATAATGTTGCAGTTGATTTTTATCCAGTTAAAAAAGGCTGGATGTATGGATATAATTGAGACATTGCATGGAAATTAATGTGCTGTTATACTATACGGGAGAAAAAAGATCGTATGTAAGAAAGGAAAACGAAAAATGAGACAAAGGGAACAATTTTTACAGAAACCAATTGTTGTATGTTTGGGAGCATTGTTTTGCTGTGCACTTTGGGGCAGTGCGTTCCCTTGTATAAAAATCGGGTATCAATGGTTTCAGATTGAATCGACAGATACAGCAACACAGATTTATTTTGCGGGATGGCGTTTCTTTTTGGCGGGAATAATGACGATTTTATTTGGAAGCTTGTTGAGCTGCAGGGTACTGCTTCCGAAGAAAACATCTTTACTTCCTGTGTTGCAACTTAGTATGTTGCAGACAGTGGCACAGTACGTTTTGTTTTATATCGCACTCGCGCATACTAGTGGTGTGAATGCTTCGATCATCGAGGGAACAAATGTGTTTATTGCAATGTTGGTAGCAAGTCTATTGTATCATCAGGAGAAATTAAGTGGACGAAAATGGCTGGGCAGTTTAATCGGATTTGCCGGTGTGATCTTAATTCAAATTTCCAGTGCGCATGGAGGAATGAAAATGCATTTACTAGGTGATGGATGTGTGCTTTTGTCTACGGTGGCATATGCATTTTCTTCCGTTTATTTAAAGCGATTTTCGAAAATCGAAAATCCTGTGGTATTAAGTGGATACCAGTTTACAGTTGGTGGTTTTTTGATGTTGGTGGTTTCGTTTGCTGTCGGTGGGCGTCTGGAGCATGTGACGGGCACTGGAATTGCAATGCTGTTATATCTGGCATTCGTATCTGCAGCAGCGTATACGCTTTGGGGCATTTTATTAAAATATAATTCCATTTCGAAGGTAGCAGTCTATGGTTTTTTTACGCCAGTGTTTGGTGTTTTATTATCGGCATTGTTTCTGGGAGAAACGAAGCAGGCGTTTTCGTTAGAGAGCTTGGCAGCGCTGATTTTGGTTTCAGTTGGAATTGCAATTGTGCAGACAAATGGAAGACAAAACAGGGATGACAAAAAAAGAACAAGTTGATTCTTGCTATATTTGCGGTGATGAAAAAATAGGGCGATCATTGGAATCCATCTGGGAGATCCGTTGCTTGTGCTTGGGGACGAGGAACAGGGAAGCGCAATCATAAAGGAAGAAGATATTTTGGAGTGTTTTGGAAAGGGAGAGAAGTAAAGACAAAACAGAGCAAGTTGTAAGAATCTTTTTCAGATGTTATAATATATGAAATAGTTTTTTAAAGGAGAAAGAAAAAATGAGTGCGATTGTAACATTGAAAAAAGGAGAAGGACGAACAATTAAAGCAGGTGGAATGTGGATTTTTGATAATGAAATTGCATCAATCACCGGCAGTTTTTCCAATGGGGATGTTGTGTTGGTTCACGATTTTGACGGATACCCGATGGGAAAAGGATTTATCAATCAAAATTCGAAGATTCGGATCCGTCTGCTGACGCATCATATAGATACGGAGATTGACCATGCGTTTTTTCAAAAGCGTGTACAGGAGGCCTGGGAATATCGGAAGAAAGTGGTCGATACCGAAAGCTGCCGCCTTATTTTTGGTGAAGCGGATTTTTTGCCTGGAATTGTAGTGGACAAATTTGCGGACGTACTTGTGGTGCAGTCTTTGGCATTTGGAATGGATCGTTATAAAGAGGAAATCGTGGCAGATTGCAAGGAAGTTCTGGCAGCAGATGGCGTGCAGATTCGAGGCGTTTATGAGCGAAGTGACGCAAAAGAGCGGACAAAGGAAGGCATGGAGCGCATCAAAGGATTTATTGGAGCGGAATTTGACACGAATGTGCCGATCGTGGAGAACGGCGTCCGCTATAACGTGGATGTAAAAGATGGGCAGAAAACCGGGTTTTTCCTGGATCAGAAATACAATCGTCTCGCGATTCAAAGACTCTGTAAAGATGCGAGAGTGCTCGATTGCTTTACACATACCGGCTCATTTGCACTCAATGCGGGCATCGCAGGGGCAAAAGAGGTAATCGGTGTAGATGCGTCTCAGCTTGCAGTCGATCAGGCGACGGAAAATGCAGCATTAAATGGACTTTCGGATACCGTGCGTTTTCAGTGCTGCGATGTGTTCGACCTCTTGCCGGAATTAGAGAAAAAAGGGGAAAAATTTGACGTTGTGATCCTCGATCCACCAGCTTTTACAAAATCCAGAAATTCCGTAAAAAATGCGACAAAAGGGTATCGCGAGATCAATCTGCGCGGCATGAAGCTGGTGAAAGACGGCGGATATCTGGCGACTTGTTCTTGTTCCCATTTTATGACGTATGAGTTGTTTACAAAGACGATCAATCAGGCGGCGAAAAATGTGCATAAGCGTCTGCGTCAGGTGGAGTTTCGCACACAGGCACCGGATCATCCGATTTTATGGGCGGCGGATGAATCCTATTATTTGAAATTTTATATCTTTCAGGTGATGGATGAGAGGTAAGTGCGTGAATGTGGCTGAAAAGCTTGATTTTCAAGGGATGGAAGGCATTAGGTACTTATTAGAAAAACCTCGTAAAGTATCGCAATACAGTGGTAAGTATGAAATGATAATGATATTGGAGAAGATTATGTGTTCGCTCTTTACAATGCTAAAAATTGTAGTATAGATGTAGTATTTTGTGGTATACTATAAAAGAGTAAATACCTTTCTGTGAAAGAGAAAGGAGAAAGGATACGTGTATGACAATTGATAGAAGAGTAAGTAGTATTGAAGCTAGCTTCAAAATGGAAAGTATGCCATTTGATGCAGAATGCCGTCAAAGAGTAAGAGATGTCTTAGTTAAGAAGGTTTCCGCAGCAGATGCAATTACAGAATTAAATAAGAAATACAGAGTATCCAAGAAGCAGGTTGAAAGATCAAGAGTATGATTATTTCTATGATGATGAACAGGATGCTAAATATTGTTATCCGGGAACAGATGTATGAAAGAATAAGCTGGATATAAGAGATTCGGACACATTGCACGAGGCTGAAAGAGATTATTCAGCAGTACGTCAGGCAGAACTAGTCAATCAAGGTGTTACTGGTGATTTCTCTTTTAAACACCTTTGTTCTATACATAAGCATTTATTCAGTGATGTCTATT
>JBJENW010000080.1:0-3458 GCA_051880395.1 Lachnospiraceae bacterium
ACAATCTAATGCAGAGTAAATTATTATGCTGAGTAACTATCCGTAACAGTAGTAGTAGCCTGTAAATGTGTTTCTATTTACTCAGCATAATTTTCCATATAGAATACCCCTTACAAATCACAGGAAGGAGGTTCCTATATGGAGCAACACGAGCTAACCATTGAGGAATTAGTTGATGGGCTTATAGGTCATCTTGAAGTCATTGGCTACAAAGAAAGCACCAGGGAAAGATACCGGGCTTATTACAAAGTCTTTATCAAGTACTGTAAAAGAAAGGGGGTAGATCATTTTTCGCTTGATCTTGGTAAACAGTTTTTGCGAGAGCATCACAAACATGAATGGGCTGATTTTAAAAAACTTACATCGGCTCAGAATTACCTTCAGCGTCACATATGGATGTTGTACGAATTTCAGCAGTATGGAGAAATACGCCAGAAAAAGAGAGAGCCAAAAGATATGAGTCTTGATTATTTCGAGGATGTATTATCCGATTACATTGCCTACGAATCGGAAAAAGAGCTCAAGGATACCACCCTAAAGGGTAAGGAGTTTTCTGCCAGAAAAGTGTTTAAGTATTTCGAAAGTATTGGGATAAAAAACACCAAGGATATACGTCCCGAACATGTATATGGCTTTTTATCGAGCAAATCCTACTACTCAGTCACCACAAAGGAGGCTTTTCAGTATTTACTGCGGAGTCTGCTTGGTTATATGAGTCGAGAAGAGATATGCAGTAAGGATTTGGCGCAGATGTTTCCGGTCATTTCGATTCATACAAAGAATTCGTATCCTTCGTATTTCACGCCGGAATGTATAACAAAGCTTCTTCAAAGTGTTGACACCGAAACAGTGTATGGAAAAAGAGATTATCTGATACTCCTTTTAGCTACAACACTTGGGATGAGGTGTATCGATATATGCAGGCTTACCTTGGATGACATCGACTGGAAAAGAAGAACTATTGGTTTTGTGCAGTCTAAAACCGGCGAATATGTTTCTCTGTCGATTAGTGATGAACTGCTTATGGCTCTTGCAGATTATATAAAAAATGCACGTCCCGCATGCGATTATAGGGAAGTGTTGATCAGTAACCGGGCACCTGTGAAACCATTCGATCATAGAAATTTCTATGAAATGTTGCAGAAATACTTTAAACTCACGGGAATCACTTTTAAGGAGGAGCAGAAGCATGGACTTCACTCTATGCGTTCTTCTTTAGCCAGCAACATGCTTAGGAGCGAGATTCCGATTCCTGTGATATCAAATGTGTTGGGACATAGGTATACGGACACGACAGGGAATTATATCAAAATCGATTTAGAAGGATTAAGAAAAGTCGCATTGGAGGTACCAAGATATGAGTGAAAAAGAAATGACTGGGTTTGATGGCTTATACGGGGATACGTGTATTGCATTTATAGAGTACCGGCGAAGCCTTGGATATAAATATGGAGAAAGAATTGTGCGGGCAGTCAGGGAATTGAACCGGTATCTGAACGAACATACGACAGACAACACCATAAATTTGACAAAAGAACAGGTCCTTGGATTTGCTGCTAAAAGAGAGAATGAACAGCCCATGACCCAAATGAGGAGGGAAGCCCTGATAAGGCAACTTGCAGTATATCTGAACAGTATGGGTGTACCTGCATATGTTCTCCCGGAGCATCAGCACGAAAGATGTTCATTTGTTCCATATATTTTCACAAGGGAACAGATTTGTAGTCTGTTAAAGGCGGCAGACGGCCTTCAGTATGCCTATCGCTCGCCTAATATGAACCATGTATACCCTTTTCTTATCAGGTTGCTCTATTGCTGTGGTTTAAGGATATCGGAAGCTTTGTCCCTTAAGATATCTGATATAGATTTTTCGGACAGGGTAATTACAGTAAGGCAGTCAAAATACAATAATACTCGCTTAGTTCCCATGTCAGAATCCTTGTTTGATTTCTTAAGAAACTACATGAATTCAGTCGGTTATTCGGAAAATGACACAGGTCTTTTATTTAGGAACAGATGGGGCGAAGCTTACCGCCCCGGGTCCATACTTGGAAGGTATAAGAAGTTGCTTGTGGAGGCTGGAATTCCGTGTGCTGCAAATGGCAGACTTCCCCGCCTGCACGATTTGAGGCATACATTTGCTGTTCATGCTCTTGAGAGTATGGTAGATAAGGGAATTGATACATATGTTTCGATTCCGTATCTTGAGGAATATATGGGACATAGGAATATCAAATGCACAGAGAAATACCTTCGCCTAACTGCTGAATCTTATGATCGTATAATTGATGCACTTTCCCCTTTATACAATGACATGTTCAAGGGAGGGGATGAGGATGAGTAAAAAATATTTATCGGATTACCTTACTGACTATCTGACAAGGTACCTCCCTCTTCAGATAGGTGCGAGTCCCAATACAATCAAGTCGTATAGAGATGCCTTTATCGTATTTTTAAGGTATTGCCGTGATGAACTGAAAATAAAGCCGGAGAAGTTAACGATGGATAAGATTTCAAGAAAGACCGTTGAAGGTTATCTGCAATGGTTGGAAAAAAACAAAGGTTGCGCAGTCAGCACAAGGAATCACAGACTGACAGTTATTCATGCGTTGGCAAGATATATCGCAGTCGAAGACCCGCAATATATGTCCAAATGTCAGGAAATACTTGGAATAGACTTTAAGAAATGCGTGAAAAAGGAAGTAGAGTACCTTACAGTCGATGAGTTGAAAATCATTTTTGAGCAACCCGATACCAAGAGTAAAAATGGTCAAAGAGATCTCGCAATGCTTTCGCTTTTATATGATTCTGGTGCCAGAGTACAAGAGCTTGTGGACTTAAAACTGAAAGACGTTCGTTTCACAAAGCCTGCAACAGTAACGCTTACGGGAAAAGGTAATAAATCAAGAATTGTACCTTTAATGCCTGATACAGGATCATTATTAGAAAAATACACCAGTAACTACAGCATTACGGAACCTGAGCAGTATCTGTTTATGAACAAAATGAAACAGAAACTCACAAGATCCGGCGTAGAATATGTGATTTCAAAATATGTGACGAAAGCTCAGGATAGTCACCCTGAAATGACTATATCAAATGTGACACCCCATGTTTTTCGCCACAGCAAAGCAATGCATTTGGTGCAGGCAAACGTAAATCTGATTTACATTCGTGACTTTTTGGGTCACGAATCAGTCAAAACGACAGAAATATATGCAAAGGCTGATTCTGCTGCAAAAAGAGAGGCTCTTGAAAAAGCAAGCAAGAAGATCATTCCGGAAAGCCGTTACAAGGATAAAAAGAGGGAAGAATTGCTTGATTGGCTAAAGGAAATGATTTAAAGAAATCAACAGAACGGAGGATTATTATGTTAAGTAAAAAACGACACTAATCCATAAATATAGGGGTATTTCAAAAGTTACTCAGCATAATAATTTACTCCGCATTAGATACTT
>JBJENW010000081.1:0-17592 GCA_051880395.1 Lachnospiraceae bacterium
TGAAGAAAAATATCTCAACCATCCGGTTCCAATACACAGTTTCCGGCATTCGGCGTGAGGACGCACCGGGGCGGCTGTTTCCGAAGTAGCTTTGACAGAAATGTTAGTGAGCTCGGACGGGCAAAATCGCGATGCCTTTACTGTCTTTCCGTGAGGCGGACTGACTGTGCGGATGTGTACGCCAGAGGAAGAATCCGGTTTTAAATCTTGCTCTGGCGTACACATCCGTGCAGGCTGTCCGACATACGGAAGACAGTAAAAATAAAGCATCGCAATTTTGCCCGTCCGAACTCGACTTCATTTCTGTCTAGCCACTTCGGAAACAGCCGCCCCGGTGCGTCCTCACGCCGAATGCCGGAAACGTCCGTCTAGGAATCCCCCATAGTTGAGATATTTAGTTCCCGGAAAAATAGGCGTCCACGCCGTCTGCGATTCCGCTTGCGATCTGGCTCTGGTAGGCATCGGTTGCCATTTTCTGGTCCTCGGTCGGATTTGTCATGTATCCCATTTCTACAATCGTAGCTGGAATCTGACACCAGTTGATTCCCGTCATGGTATCGGTCTCCCAGACAGATTCCCTGTTACATCCGGTCGCTGCGACCAGACTGTCTAATACATGGGATGAAAGACTTCTGCTCTGGCTGTAAAGACTGGCATTATACGGATTGTTCGGTGTCTGGCAGATCGTCATTGCACCGGATGCGCCGCTGTTTTCGGAACCGTTCGCATGAATCCGAAGAAACGCCTCCGCCCCCGCATTGTTTGCGATCTGTGCACGTTCGGCATTGCTGATATTGACGTCATTGCTCTCCCGGATCATCAATACCTGATAGCCGCGTGCCTGCAGTTGTTCTTTCAATTTCAAAGAAACCTGCAGTGTCAACTGGTATTCTGCTAAGCCGGATGCAACACCGCTCGTTCCGCTCGCCACTTTTGCTTTTGTCTCAGATGCCCCCGGTCCGACCGGCTCCTGCTCGCTGTTTCCCTGCGCCTGGTGACCGGCGTCGACAGCAATGAGATGACCGCCTTGTGCCGGTTCGGGCGATGCGATTTCAGATGGCTCTGATACGGGCTCACTCTCCTCGGATTCCTCTGACGGTGCTTCCTCCGAAACCTCCTCTTCGGATGCTTCCACTGCCTCAGAAATTTCAGAAAACGTCTCTTCTGACGCTTCCTCTTCTTCCTTGGAAACCGGATCTTCCGATTCTGTTCGCGCTTCTTTTTCCAATGGAACCGCTTTTTGTTCCAATGGAACCGCTCTTTGTTCCTGAGCGGTCTGCTGATCTGCATTTCCACAGCCACACAATGCAACAATCAAAACGAGAAGTCCCACTTGTCCTATGATGCGTTTTTTCATTTTCTGTTTCCTCCCATGCTAACCGTCAATTCCCAAAAGATCTAACAATTCCTCTTTTGACATGCTTCCCATTCCGACAGTATCTCCATTGATCACACTGTCTGCAAGATCTTTTTTCGTCTCCTGCAGTTTCTGGATTTTTTCTTCGATGGTGCCTTTCGCGATCATTTTATAGACGGTCACCTTTTTCGTCTGTCCAATTCTATGTGCACGGTCCGTTGCCTGGTTCTGTACCGCAACGTTCCACCATGGGTCGTAATGGATCACCACATCCGCTCCGGTCAGATTTAGGCCGACACCTCCGGCTTTTAAGGAAATCAAAAAGACCGGTGTTTCATCTTCATTGAATGTTCGGACCATCGCGACACGATTTTGTTTGGAAGTTTCCCCCGTGATCTTATAATACGCGATGTTCTCCTGCTCCAGTCGTTTCTCGATGATCTCCAGCATACTGGTAAACTGTGAGAACAGAAGGATTTTGTGTCCGCCTTCCATTGCACTTTTGATCAGGTCCAGACATGATTCCAGTTTTGCCGATTCCCCTTTGTAATTCTCAAAGCAAAGATGCGGATCGCAGCACACCTGACGCAGCTTTGTCAGCTCTGCAAGGATTTCGAACTTTTTCTTATTAAAATCGGACTCGTCCGTCGTCGCGATCGCCTGTTTCATGTGTGCAAGCTGCGCATCATACAGTTTCTGCTGTTCGCCCTCAAAACGGACGACACGTGTCTCTTCCAGTTTCTTTGGAAGATCTTTTAACACATCGCTCTTTAATCTCCGCAAAATAAACGGGGATACCATCTTCTGAAGACGCTGCAATGCATCCGCATCTTCATTTTTTACGATCGGGCTTTCAAATTCTTTTTTAAACTCTTCATATTTGTACAAAAAGCCCGGCATCAGATAATCAAAAATACTCCAAAGCTCGCTGAGCCTGTTCTCGATCGGGGTTCCGGTCAGTGCAAACCGTGTCTGACTCTGAATCAGTTTTACCGCTTTTGACGCAGCTGTGGTCTGATTTTTGATGTATTGCGCCTCATCGATCACCTCATATAAAAATGATTTTCCTTCGTAAAGGTCGATATCCCGTTTCAAAAGATCGTAAGATGTCACCAGCACATCCGCGGATTCATAGTCCGCAATCTGTTTCTCCCGCTCCTGTGGCTTTCCTGTGACCAGTGCCACATGAAGGGCAGGTGCAAATTTTTCAAACTCCTCTCCCCAGTTATAAACAAGGGAAGCCGGCGCAACGATCAGTGACGTCCCTTTTTTTCCTTCCTCTTTTGCACTGAGCAGTACGGAGATCATCTGCAATGTCTTTCCAAGTCCCATATCATCCGCCAGAATTCCGCCAAAATTGCAGGACTCCAGTGTCCGCAGCCAGAGGAATCCGTTCTTCTGGTATTTTCGCATCGTCTTTTGCAGACTCTGCGGCACCTCATAATCCGAATCATTGACCGATTTCATATTTTTAATGAGCTCACGGAAGACCTTATCCCGCGTATGATAGACTTCCTCGTGTTCCTCTAACATCTTATCGAGGTACAGCGCCCGATACAGCGGCAGATGCATCTTTCCCTTCACAAATTCCTTCGGAGAAAGGTGCATACTCTCCATCATCTCAAACAACATCTGCAGAGAATCATCCGTAAGATCCGCAAATTCTCCGCTCTTAAACCGATAATATTTCTGTCGGCTGTTATAATGTTTCAAAAGATCCAACAGTTCCTCCTGCGAAAGGTCTCCCGTCTGGATATCCAGATCCAAAAGGCCGCTAGAGACTCTGACGCCGACGCTCACATTCGGTTTTTTCATGGCATTGATATGTTTAAACCGGTTTGTACAGTACACATCTCCAAGATCTGACAACTTTTCCACACCCTCTGCGATCACCTCATACATACGGTTCTCATCCCCCGCGCAAGAAAGCATGTCGTAATCCAGGTCAATAGAAGGAAACAACTCCGAGAGATAAAACAGGATTTCCTGCTCTTTGACATCAAATCGTTTTCCGTCTGACGCAATTGTCTGTTTTCGTCTCTGATCCAGAACCGAGTACTCCATCTCGCCGTATTTCACCCGGACACGACAGGTAACATCGTCTTGTGGCGCATCCAGATAAAAAGAAAATTGTGCCTCCGGTGTCAGATACTGCTCGATCAGCTCCGGTTGTTCTTCCACCACATTGATGTCCTCCTCCAGCTGTGGCAGCACATGGTAATAAAATTCAGACAGATGATTTCTTCCAACCGTAAAATCGACAAGTCCAAACGTTTCCTGTTCCACCAGCGGACGGATCTTTTCATAGAACTCCGGTTCGATCTTCTTTAATCTTCCGACATTCTCATCAATATAATACGCGGTCTGTGCCCCCGGATACAATTTCGGGAATTTCATCGAAACATGGATGCCCTGAAACTGTTTTTTCTCCATCTCCGGTTTGATCTCCATCGTCAGCTCCGGATGCCCAAGTGCTGTCATCAATGTCCCTTTCTGCTTGGAATAACGGTTTTCATACATCATTTTTCCATTTCCCATGATCTCATACAGACGATCCATCCGCCAGCCGTACAAAGAAATCTGCGAAAGTTTCCCCTCCTTGACATTTCCGACTTTTCTTCTGACTCTCTCTCGAATCTGTTCTTCCTCCTGCACCGCATCAAAGATAAAATGAATCCACTTCTGCGCCTGTGGTTTAAAGTTCTGAATTCCATGATTGATCGATGTGCTCGTTCCATACACTTCTGTCTTCGACTCTTTCACATTGTGGGCAAACTGAATGAGATCCTTTACCACAAATAGTTTTCCCGCGCCAACCCGAAAGCCCAGTCCAAGTGTCTCATCTTTTTTTATGATCTTCGGTTCCAATTCCAGAGACTCATTCTCGTTTCGGTTATCCGAAATGATCATGGATTTTCGTTTCATTTGAAACGTGTAGAGCAGATGCTCTGCCGTCAGATCCGTTGCATCTGCAACCCGATTTTTTCGAAAATAATCCTCCACCAATGTCAAAAGTCCGGATGTATACGCACAACATTCTTTCACACGCCAGTACGAATAATTCCTTTGACATTCCGTACAGGAACAACGGCTTTCCAGCACATTTGACCGGTCCACCAGCATCCGCATCGGAAAACTCCGTTTCTGTTTTCGTACTTCCTCGATTCCTGTCGCATAAATTTCATATACCGATTCCTCCGTCTCTACCAGATAAGCCTTCCTCACAGAATCAATCTTGATCATACCGTCTTTTACCAGCTCATTTCCTCTTCTCTGATCACTTCTTGTGATATCCAGTTTCTTTCGATACTGATCCGTCTGCATATATTGATAGTAGTCTTGTACTTGTTTTCCAACATTCGGATTTTCTGGTTCCGATTCTTTTTGGGAAATCACTTCTGTATATTCTTCCTGCTTTTTCTCTTTCATCGTCTAATCCTTCCGTTTTTTCTTTTATCATACAAAACTTATCCGAAAGATTCAATGATTTTAACAAAAAAACACAGAGCACTGATTTCACTTATGCCCTGTGTTTTTTTATATTAAAAATTTTTCTTCATTCTATCAGTTCAGTTCTTCGACTTCAAATACCCTAAAATCAACACGACTGACTGCTGCTTCCATCAGATTGACACAGCTGTTTGCCATACGGTTGATATCATGCAGCACCCGGTTGTATGCCAGTGTCTTTTTTGCGTCACATTTTTTATCCACCACACGCTGTGCATGTGATTTTCGAAGCTTTTCATCCAGACGCACGATCCGCTCTTTTCGTTCCTGAATATCCTTCTGCGAAATCGGTTCCCCTTTGATGATCGCCTTCATCGCCTTCTCATACATATCTAAGATTACTGGTGTTGTCTCGCGTAAGTCTTTCAGTGCATCCTTGGAATACTTTCGTTTCTCGCCCTGTGCCATAACATTATTGGAAATCTCCCTGCAGAAATCTGCAATACGGTCAATGTCACAGAGTACATACAACATCGCCATACTCTGATTTGCCTGTTCTTCCGTCAAAACGCCTTCCGCATATAATGTAGACAAGTAATCCGTGATGCGCTCATTCAACTTATTTTCTATCTCCGACCGTTTCACATTTTCCATTAAAACGTCCTCCGCCTGCTGTGTATTTCCATCTTTAAACTGCAAAAGCATTTCCTCTACGATCTCTGTACAGCGGCCGGCTTCTTTTGCTGCAAGATGAAGGGCTGCAGCCGGTTGATTGATCAACTTATCATCCAAAAATTTCGGTTCTGACGGATCCACCTCTTTTTTCCGCTTTCCGTCCGGAATGATCAACATCACGATTTTTACCATGATGGCGATCAGCGGAATCCAGATCAACGTCATCACAAGGTTAAATCCGGTATGCGCGTTTGCGATCTGTCTCGATATCACATCCACCTCAGCTCCCTGTGGCGAGATTCTCTGGATCAAAGAGGCATATGGTTTTACAAACCAGATAAATAAAAAGGCTCCGGAAAGGTTAAAGATACAATGCGCCACAGCAGTCCGTTTTGCATCTTTGCTCTGTCCCACCGATGCTAAAAGTGCAGTGATGGTCGTACCGATATTGTCACCGAGCAAAATCGGAATTGCTCCTGCCAGACCGATGATACTTGTCACACCGTCCGGTCCCGCCTGCGCCGCAAAGTTCTGCAAAACCGCGATCGTTGCACTACTACTCTGCACCACTAAAGTCATCAAAGCTCCCACACAAACACCAAGTACCGGAATATCCGCCACTTTTGCGATCATATCCGTAAAAATCGGACTCGATGCCAGAGGTTTCATCACACCGCCCATGGTTTCAATTCCCAAAAACAGAAGACCAAATGCAAAGATCGTCTGTCCGATATTTTTTACTTTTTCGGATTTACAGATGAAGTTTACCAGAAATCCCGCAAATACAAACAGATAAATATAATCGCTGATCTTAAATGCAATAATCTGTGCCGTCATTGTTGTACCGATATTCGCACCTAGAATAATCGAAATCGCCTGTGGAAGTGTCATCAGATTTGCACTGACAAATCCGATTGCCATAACCGTTGTCGCACTACTGCTCTGTAGTACAGCCGTGGTCAGTGCACCAGCCAAAACACCGAGAACCGGATTCTTTGTTAACATAGAAAGAATCATTTTCATCTTTTCTCCAGCGGCTTTCTGCAAACATTCGCTCATCATATTCATTCCATAAATGAAAATTGCCAGTCCGCCAAACAGTCCAAACAGTATCTGCATTGTTTCATTCATATCATTCGTCTCCTTTTTCTTTGATCCACTTTTTCCATTCGGTAACTTCTCCCGTATAAATGTCTTTCAAATCCTTTGACGAAATATTTTCCAGTGGATTTGCTGCATTTACGACCACTGCGATCTTATCTTTTGCGATCACTTCCGAGGAAAGTAATTCTTTTTCGTAATCCTTCAGATCCCTCGAAGACATTCCCAGATCATAAATCCCCGACATTGCCCCCGTCAGTCCGTTTGTGGAATCCGTCGCTGTCACTTCGATCTTCGCATTCGGATTCTGTTTCATATAGTCTTCTGCCAGCTGTTTGAGCAGATCATACATAGACGTTGACCCGCCGATTTTCAGTGTTCCATTTGGTTTTAAAGATAAAAAGTCTTTTGTCTTTCCGATCGGACTGAAACTCTCTTTTACGAACTCCTGTCCGGCTCCCTTGACATAGGTCAAAAACTCCTGTCCTAATTCTGACAGCTTTCCGGAATACGCCAGATAAAAATTTCGCTCCAGTTCCTTTCCGTCCACCGTCACGGTATGCATCTGTTTCTGATCCTCGTCACTCAGTAATCCTTCTGACAAGTATCCGATCGCATTTTTGTCCGCACTGACCAACTCTTTGACTGTCTCACTGTCATTTGCAATCTCTGCCGACTCGGTTGTCAGATCCCGTCCTGTCGTTTTGTCTTGAAATCCAATGCTTTCGGCAAACACATTTCGCGTTCCGGAACCTTCTTCTCTGGCGATCACCTGAATGGTTCCGAGCTGCTCTACCGACTCTTTGACAATCGTTGTCTGTCCATTTGCATCTGAGCAGCCTGCAAGACCTGCCATTGAGACAACAAATGCCAAAAGGATTGCTGCGCCCTTTTGTACTTTCATTTTTTTCATCCCTTTCGTGGTTTTCTTGTAATTTCGTGTGTTCTGCTTTACAAAATTATAATTATGTTAAGAAAATTATAATAAAGAAAGGAATTGCATTCTATCTCATAAATGCGAAAGATGTGTAAAATGCATGTAAAAAATTGTAAAAAAGCTTGTAGTTTTTTGCAAAAAAACAGGATACAAGAAAGTTTTTCTGGTATCCTGTCACACTTTATTTTTCTTTAAAGCCGATTATTGTTTTGTCACCATCTCCGAATTCGTCTTATAATACATGGCCCGTGATGATTTACTTGCCTCTAAATACCCCTGTTCGCAAAGATTGCCGAGTACCTGTTTTCTTAGATATGTGGAATTACTGATTCCCAAGAATTCTGCAATTTCCGCTACCTTGTGAGCCCTATAATAACAAAACGAAAGCACCCTCTCATCATAATCCGTCCCATTTTCTGCCGGTACAAATGTAAGCGGCGGCGTATCACAATCCCCCACACCATCCAGATACGTCAGATCCGGTAAACAGAGTGTGAAATGGTCCGAAGAAGAGTAGATATACGGACGATGAGATTCATCTGCCTCTCTATATTCCTCTATGATCTTGTCAAATCCCGTACCCGCTGCCTCCATCACGTTACAACTGACCAACACAGATGAAATCAATTCATTCCTTCTTTTCGAAATGATTCCGGACAGATCATAGGTTTTCCCCAATTTCTCCCCTCTGTAAAAACTGCCCGGAGACGAAATTTCTAATCTGTCCTTAAACAGATCCACCTGAATCTGTGTCCCATCGAGAAAGTAATCTCGATGTGCAACTGCATGGATGACACCTTCGAACAATGCTCTCTGTGGAAATGCATCAATATTTTTTCTCGTATTTCCAAGCTTGATCATAGAGTGGTTCATTCTCTGTGTAATAAATTCCATCATATATTTGATCGTAGAAATGAGATCTCCATGAAAGCGATTGATCGTTACAATCCGTTCGCTGCCCTTGTTTAATCCGGAAAAAACAGAACACTGGACCTCTGTTTTCTTCTCTTGATAATCATCCGCAAATAAGACTGCTCCATTTGCAAGAAATCCATTTTCATCATAAAATCCCATCGAACGCAGCGCTTTTTCAGGGAGCATTTTTCCATCGTTGTGCTCTTTATAAAAATCTTGAAGAATGGTGAAATTCGAAGAATCATATTTGACATCCGATGTCAGAATATCGTATTGCGTATGTTTACTTTTTATACTCATTTCTATGATTTCTTCATACGTTGCACCATTTGTAAAACCGTCTCTTCGCATAAAAATAGATGGGATATTTTTATATTTCAATATCACAGGTTTCACAACGGATTCCGAAACCTGGATGCGTATGACAAATCTTTCTTTTTCCTTGATTTCATAACGAAAAAAGGTTGTTGTCATCTGCGGTCTTGGCACCAGATGTTCATTGACCTGATTGTGGAAATAATTCCGTTCATTGTCTGCTTGGCGCCGATCAAACCCGATCAGTTTATTTGTTTTATTCTCAACACCGATATAAAACTCTCCGCCACCGGCATTTGCAAAACCTGCGATCGTTTTCAACCAGCCCAAAATGTCCTCTCGATTTAGCCTGCTTTTGCACTCAAATTTGTCGCTTTCCAGCTTCACATCCTCTATGATCTCCTCCAAATACATCCCTTCACCTCCTGCTTTTCTTTTAAATGAATTTTACTTCAAAGTCACTTCAAAGTCACTTCAAAGTCAACTTCAAAGTCACTTCAATCAAACTTCCATTTACTTTGAAGTAAATACTCCTTCCTGTGTCTGACTTTTAATATATCCATAAAAAAACTTTTTCACAAAATTTATCAACTTTTTAAGCGACTTTTTCACAAAATTTATTTTTTATTGATGGAAGAAAACTCTGCACGAAAAACCAATTTTTGCTCTCTATCTTCATACACGGTAAGCTTCCCTCTGTTTTTTTGGACGGCTGTCTGCGCGATCGACAACCCCAGACCATATCCGGTTTTTCTTCCAGCTCTGTTTCTCGACTGATCCCCTCTGTAAAATCGATCAAATACTTTTTCTAACTCCTCTGTTTTTATATTGTGTTTCCAATCATTTCGGATAAGAAATACAGCTTTCTTTCCTTTCTTTTCAAGTACTGCTTCAATCTTCGAATAATCATTGGAATACTTCACTGCGTTTTCAAATAAAATCGTAAAGATCTGGCGAAAAGTTGTCTCATCTGCGTTTACCCAGACCTGTGGTTCCACACTGGCTGTCAGTTCTTTTCCTTCTGCCTCCGCCATCATTTCATAGACCTCCACGTTGTCGGATATGACCTGGCTAAAGGAGAGCGGTACAAGATTTAATTCTTTTTGGTTTTCCTCTAACTTAGACAATGAGATCAGATCTGCGATCAGATTTCTGAGCTTCGTCACCTGCCTTCGTGTACTTTCCACCCACTCATTCTCCTCTTTCAGATCCATCTTTAAAAGTTCCATGTTTGTACTGATCACCGCAACCGGAGTCTTTAGTTCATGCCCTGCATCCGTGATAAATCTTTTTTGTTCTTCCATACTTTTCTTCAATGGTTCAACCGCCTTCTTGGAAATAAAAAAGGAAAAAAGAAATACGACACCAAGCCCGACACATCCCACTATAATCGATAAAAACAGCAGCATACGCGCCGTCATAAGTTCTGTAGAGCAATCTAAAAAATAGATACTCGTTTCTCCCCCCGTTTTTTGAATCAGATATTTATATGGTCGCAGGTATCCCGATTCTGCTTTTGTATCGACTACCTGTTTTGCCAACTCGATTGCATGGTTTTCGTCTATACAATCCGACTCTTCCAGATCTACTTCCCATATCCCATCCTCATCGCACGTCACAACAAAAAAATGTTTTTCATATTGTTCCATTGATTTCCTCGGAATCTTTCCTCCATGGTCAGGACCGTCTTTCTTATGATCCTCATGATCCGGTCCGTCTTTTTTATACTCCGGTTTTCCATCTCCATGTTTTTCATGTTCCGATTTTTCCTCTTCATGTTCCATACCTTTGCGAGCAAACTCCCGCATTTTATCTTTTGCTGCCAGCTCCTTAAGTATCGTGGTCGTCTCCTTATCCACATGCCATTTATTTGCCAGATTTACAAACGCAATCATCAAACCTGTACAGACCAGCATTCCAAGCATCGTGCTTAGGATAAATTTTCTACGAACCCGCTTGTCTTTACAGGAAAGACAATAACTGTTTCGATCCAGACAAATATCTCCATACTCCATGACATCCGGATTAAACCGCTCTACCCGGCGCAAAAGTGCCCGGACTCTGGCAAGAAATTCTCCCGCATCAAACGGTTTTGGAAGATAGTCATCCGCACCGGCATCAAGTCCCCTGATCTTATCCTCTGTTTCCCCCATGGCTGTCAAAAGAAGAACCGGCAGCTTGATCCCCTGTTTTCTCACTTCTTTTAACACGGTGATGCCATCTAGTCCGGGCATCATGATATCTAAAACAGCTGTATCGTAATCACCATTTAACAAATACTCCAGCGCATCCGTTCCATTTTCCACGACATCCACTACATAATGATTTCTGGTGAGCAATGTCTCCACTGCGTGCGCCATATCTTTATCATCTTCAGCTAATAAAAGTTTCATCTATCCTTCTCTCCATTTTCCCCACTAATAGTATTATTATATTATAGCATTGCAGAGACTGAAAACACAAGCAGCAGCACATAACAGATCAAACGCAGTCCCTGCAGATATTGCGGAATCTCTTTGCGTAACGGCCCTGTAAGAAATCCCGTTAATACACACAACATCAGCATCGGTGAAATCGAGCTTGCAAGTGCGAAAAGCAAGCCGGAAACAGCCGCACTCCACACCGGAATCGTTGCTGCATAGCCTGCCATGAAAATCAACGGGGCACAAGGTGTGATCCCGTATCCCGCTCCAAGTCCCCACAATGCCGCATAGCTCATATGTGCATCCGTCTGCGTTGTTTCCTGACAGGAATGGCAGCTTTTACACTTCGTTATCTTTCCGCATTTTTCCAAGATCCAGCGAATGATGCAGACAACGGACACAACTGCCATAACCAGATTCACACAAAAACGAATATCCAGTCCACCGATCGTTCCATTTTCCTCAAGGATTTCTTTTCCCAGAAAAGACGTCATCACACAGACTGCCACAACCGCCGCCACTTTTCCAAAATAGAACCAGAAAAAAGCCGCAAACGACTGTCTGGTATTTTTTGCATGTGTCATGGTATATCCCGACAAAAACGCCGTAATGCCCGGGCTGCAGCAGGTTCCACACCCAAGACCGGTCGAGACAGCCGCACTCGCTCCCTGCGCCAATGTTTCCATCAACATGCATCTACCCCCTTTCACTTGCGATGATCGCGGCTCCGATCGCACCGTTAAATTGCGGATAAGATGCAACGAACACATCTCGCATCAGTTCTTCTTCAAATGCCTGATGCAGCCCAATATTGAGCGCACCTCCTCCTGTCATCAGAATATCTCCGTTTTTCTCTGATTTTTTCATCATTTTTATGATTCGTCTCGCCATAGATAAATGCATGCCGCAGAGAATATCTCTTCTATCGTATTTTCTTGCCACAAGCGAGATCACCTCCGACTGCGCAAACACAACACACGTACTGTTAATGTCACATGGTGCCTTGCTTTCTAATGATAACGGTCCTACCTGATCGATCGTCGTCTCCAAAATCTGCGCGATGACCTCCATAAATTTTCCGGTTCCGGCGGCACATTTATCATTCATGGTAAAGTTTTTCACGCCATAATTGCTGTCAAGATAAATGATCTTACTGTCCTGTCCGCCGATATCAATGATCATTCCGGGACGGTATTCCTGCGGTGCCGTCAAACGCACGCCATACGCATGCGCCGTAATCTCCGAGATATCATCGTCTGCAATTTCTAACACTTTTCTGCTGTAACCGGTTGCCATCGTATAACGTATATCCTCCGGTTTGATTCCATTTTTTTCACACAATTCTTCTTTGATCTTTTTTGCAGTTCCGTTATTGTCAATTCCTGTATTCCGAACGATGGTATCTACTACCTTTCCATCTCCGATCAATGCGGCTTTTAGATACGTCGAACCTCCGTCCAATCCCAGATAATACTCACTCATTTCGCTCTCTCCTTTTCTCTACCGGTTGTTTTAATTTGATCAATTCAATAAATGCTTCGATTCGAATCCGAAGCTGTTCGACATCTTCCTCATTATAATCGCTCTCTAATCGGATGACCGGAATCCCTAATTTTCCCAATTCTTCTTCGATTCTCTGGTATTCATAATCGTAGACCAGACAGCCTCTTAAGACATGATACACGACTCCCTGTATCTGGTAATCTTCGATCATCTGCTTCAGTCTGTAAATTCTCTGTTCATTGTTCACAAACGTCGGACAGGTGCAGGGACGAATGCTTCGGATCGCAAGCGAGCGGATCAGCCCGTCAAAACTTTCATCTACCGGCACGACCGGATCGCTCATACCACGTTCTCCCATGCAGGTCTCATCCGCAGCAAGAATCCCACCCATCTCCTCGATCAGAAGCGGAATCTTGATATTCGGAAATACGACCGGTGATCCAGTCAGAAGGATTCTCGGTCGCTTTTTTGTCGTCACTTTTTCATCTGCCTGCATGCGCTTTTCCAATTCTTCGTTCAAGAGGTGCAGATGATAAGACCAAACGTCAGCCGGCATATAGGAGGATGCGTTCATCACCGCCATCGCATGTGTTCCCTGGATCAAATATGGCATACTCTTTTTCAACTCCAAAAATTTAGATAGTTCATATCGGGCATACCCCACTGTATGTATACCATCCATCAGACTTTCATATGTGATCCGATTTCCCGTCACATGCTCTAACTTTTCCATAAAATGATACAGTTCGTCCACGTACTGTTCCATCTCTTCATCCTCTTTTGATGCCGGAACCTGAAGGATTGTGACCTCACATTTTTTCTGCAGCATACCTGCGATTTTTTTCTTACAGTCACAGGTGATCGGCACCGCCATCAGCGCACAGTTGTCATACAGTGGCATCACCCCAATGCTTTGATAGCCCGCCACTGCTTTTACCAACGGGCAGGCATCTCGCGGCACAAGATCATCTCCGATGGAAAATGCTGTATAGCTGCCACTGCAAAGTTTGATCGGCATTGCCCCCGCCGCATAGATCAACTCCGGCGGCACCATAACGCAATACGTTCCGATCGTTTTCGCATCGTTTTTTCGCTCCACATCCTGTTGTTCCACGTAAATCCGATTTAAAACTTGAAAAAATGGTTCCATCGCATCTGGTGTTCCCGGTAATTCTTCCATGCGTCTCAGATATTTCGCAGCCGTCTGTGACGCTTTCTTACAAAAACGAGTCTGTTGTCGCTTGATTCTCTGTTCTTCTCTTGTTTCTGCTGTATCCATTACTCTTTTTCCCTCCTATCCGTTTTTTGATTTTGAATCTTGCGTTTCAATTCTTTTTCCGTCTGCTCATACCCGGAGATAGCCTGTTTTCTGGATGCCGTATAAAATTTTTTCCCCGCAAATGTCATGCTAAGCGCATCGTTTTCCGGACATTTTTTTACACATTCTCCACACATGATACAGTTCATATCCGTCACATCTGCTTTTTCCCGTTCTGTATAGATTGTCTTGATTCCCATTGGACAAGCCTCATAGCAGGCACCACATTCCGTACAGGACTGACAGTTTTTCTCGATTCGAAATGGAGATATTTTATGGGCAAGCCCAAGCAAAAATCCGAGCGGACAGATATTACACCAGATCCGTCTCTTAAAAAAGCTTCCGATCAGAATCAATACCATCATAAAACCACTGACACATAAGCTGACTTTCATTCCTGCAAACGCCGGGGAAAGTGCTAATGCCGGACAGATATCACAGAAATTTCCTCCAATAAAGGTAAGTCCCAGCATCAAAAAAACCATCGTCCACTTCACCGGAGTCAGTCCTTTATACATTTTTTCCGTTAAGGAAATTCCTTCTACTTTTGTCTTCTGTCGTATCGCATGCATAATGTCCTGCACAAGTCCCATCGGGCAGAAAAATCCGCAGATCATTCGTCCGAACAGCAGCGTAAATCCGACTGTCGAAAGGACAAACAGTACAATATCCTTGATCGGCATACCTAAGAGCGTTTTGATATGAGACAACGTATAACAGCTTGCTCCCGTCAACTGCTGCCCGTTTGCCGGACAAAAGAACGCTGGGACAGAAATACCAGAAAGGTGTACCCCAAATAAAATGCCGCCATATATGATCAGAAAAAAAGAAACGATCATCACACCCCAGCGAATCGTCATAAACCCAAACTTTTTTTGTCCTTTCACTCTTCCAGCCGCCTGCGCACTGCGCATCTGTGCGATTTTTTTGGATGATGCATCCTGTTCAAGAATCTTTTTTCTGACCCAGATACATAGGCCGATTCCTACTGCTGCCAATAGAAGAATAATGAAAAACGGCAGCATTGCCTGTGCGTGTTCCTTCGTAAATAACTGCTCTTTATTTGTTTCAAATACCTCCTCTGCAAATTCGAAAAATGACAACTTCGGTGCAATATATGCGATTGCGATCATTGCCGCACAAACAATGCCTAGCATGATCTTCGTTCTGGTTTTCATCTGTTTTTTCCTCCATTCTATCCTTCTGCAACCGGACTTTCACTCATGCTCTCCAACAGTGCCCGCGCGGTCTGAAGCAAACCTCCTGGCGACATCTTTGATTTTCGTTTTCTCACTATCGGTTCTTGATCGCGTACAACTTTTTTCTGATTCAGCATTTCAGAAAATGCCTCCATTCGGATACGAAGCTGCTCCACATCCTGATACTGATAATCCGTTTCTAGTCGAAAGACCGGTATACCGCGTTCTTCAAACATTTCTTCGAACGCAGACAACTCAAAATCATATTCAATCTGCCCTTTTAAAATGTGATAGACCACGCCATCAATTCTTTTTCCCTGAATCTCTCTGTCGACCATATGGCGCATGGTCTCATTTTCTGCATAAGCCGAAGATGCGTCTGTCTGTAGAAATCTCTCTGCGATTGCATCTAAAACCTCCTCTTTCCATACTAAATTAGAAACCTTAAGCGGAGCATCATACAGTTTGAAAGATGCCACATCTATATTTTTGTAAATCGAAAGTCCAATGTCTTCTATCAGAAACGGGATCTTATAATTCGGAAAATAGACCGGTGAACCAAGTAACAGCACCTGTGGTTTTTCTGATGCGGTTCGCCCATACATCGGATCTTTTTGTATTTCCTGTGTCAGCCGACTCAGATTGTTCGTCCATTCGATCAGATTGTTGGTATAATAATAACTGTTCTGAACATATAATCTGGCAGAACCAGATATGATCTCCTCTTGATTTTCTGTCACAGAAAGAAAGTTTCGAAGTGTTGTTTTTGCCAAATGTAGCGCCCGTTCTGCCTCTAATATCTTTTTTGCGGAAAGTTTTTTCTTAAGATGTTTCTCAATTACCTCTGTCATTTTTCTGATCTGAAGTTTCCATTTTTCCTGCGCAAAACGATCTGTTTTTTCTGGTGGCAGATCCAATGGAAATACTTCTCTTCCTTCCTGCGAAAGCATATAAGCGATTTTTCTCATACTGTCACAATTTACCGGAATGATAAATAATGCGTCCGAATAATCCACGCCATCTTCCTCACAGAGAAATCCCATGATGGAACGGTGAACAGGATCTGCATCTCTCGGCATCCTGTCATCCGACCAATTCACTGCGCTGTGACTTCCTCCCAGAACCCAGAACGGCGCACACCCCGATGCCCATACGATCTCCTCTGGAACGCCAGGTCCTAAAACTACAAGCTTCGGTTTATATGTACGACGCATTTGCTTGTCAAACCAGTACTTACCGATATCAAAAAAATATTGCATCTGTTTCAGTCTGCTGTTCTTTTTTTTCAATGTTTCCAACGTTTCCATATATTCCTTTGTATAATCCTGCAACATATCTGATTTCAATTCTTTCACCTCCGATTTTTTTCCTTTTTAAGAATACAGCATCAACCTAAAATGTATTTTAAAAAATTATGTAAAGTATGTGTTTTTTAAGTTATTTTAAGAAATGCACGCTATACTAGAATCGAACTGTAAATTATACTTTTTATTTAAGGAGAGAAATTTTTATGAAACGCAAGATCATTACAGCATTTTTGTCTGTTTCGCTTTCTCTTTGTGTTGTATTCGGTTGTGCGAAAACCATTGTACAAGGTTTCATTCCGACGACAACAGAAAGTGAAACACAGGTCGTTGCACAGGCAGAAAACAATCAAGCTGACGACATCCAAAAACCGGCATCCAAGTCCTTGCATCCGAAAAGCAAAAAACACAAATCTGCAATGCAAAAAAATAAAAACGAGTGTTCTTCAGACAAAGATTGTACAGAAAATAAAAACGAATCGTGCAGTCATACAGCTGATCAACGCTAGACAATAAAAAACCTTACCGATTTTTGGTTTGCTCCTAAAATCGGTAAGGTTTTTTATTGTCAGATATCGCTATTTTATTTTACAGTTTTGACTGTTTTTACTGTCGACCAACTTCCATATGTTTTCGTTCCGTTTTTGGAAACGGTGTAAGCTCTTACGCGAACATAGTAAGTTTTATTCTTTTTCAGATTGCTTGCTGTATATGAAGTTTTCTTGGTTGTAACAGTCTTTGTCGTATTTTTTGTAAATTTATTGGATGTAGAATAGGAAATCTGGTATCCGTCTGCATTCGTTGTCTTCTGTAAACTTACTTTCATTTTCTGGTTTTTGCTTGTACGTTTTGCAGAAGAAATTTTTCCTTTTTTCAAAGTAACTTTTTTCTTGTTGGTTGTATCTTTTTTATCATCCTTGTTAGATGTGGATGGTTTTTCTGGTTTCTGTGTTTCTGCCGGTTTCGATGGTTTTTCCGGTTTCTCAATCTGGTCAGCTGTCTGGTCATTTTCCGGTCTTGACGGTTTTTCTGTCTCCACTGGTTTCGATGGTTTTTCCGGTTTCTCAATCTGGTCAGCTGTCTGGTCATTTTCCG
>JBJENW010000081.1:17692-19948 GCA_051880395.1 Lachnospiraceae bacterium
GTCTTGATGGTTTTCCTGTATTCTCCGGTTTGGACGGTTTTTCTGTCTCTTCCGGTCTCGATGGTTTTTCCGCATTCTCCGGTTTGGACGGTTTTTCTGTCTCTTCCGGTTTCGATGGTTTTTCTGTATTCTCCGGTTTTGATGGTTTCTCTACATTCTCTGGATTAGATGGTTTTTCTCCCTCACCTGGTCTCTGCATCTGATCCGGAGTCTGTTCATTTCCCGGTCTTCCTGGATTTTCTGGCTGGAATGTGTCTCCCGGATTTTCTGGCTGAAATATATTTCCTGGAAAAAATGAATGATCCGGTTTCTGCGCGGTTTCATTTGATACCGTAGATTCTTCCCCTTGTTCTACCTGTGCTCCCGCTGCATAACTCGGAACAATTGATGTAACTGTTACAGCAAGGGTTAATGCTAAAGTTGCAATGACTTTTTTTCTTTTCATTTTTGACTCTCCTTTTTCTTTTTTAACATTTTTTTAAATCCCTTTTTCATTGCAGATTATAATATGTCAACCTTAAATACACTTTAAATTATCCCGTTTTGGTACCAAATGACTATTCATCATTCTCACTATACTCCTCTGCAAGTTTTTCCAAAAGAAAAAACTGCCCACAAACGGACAGCTTTTCTATTCCATGCTTTCTTCTCCTCCGATCAACACGGTCTTCCCCTCAAACGCAAACCCATACTTGCGAATCCGCTCTTTCGGAATTCCCCGCGCGATCAGATCCGCTTCGTACTGTTTTTCTTCGATCTGTTTCAGTGCATTCTGAACCGTTTCTTCCAGAGAAGCCTCTTTTTTCTCACGAAATACTTTAAATTCCAGAATGATCGCATCGTCCTCTTTGTTCTTCGGCTCTAACATCACATCGTAACGCCCAAATCCGCTTTCCCGGTTGGATGTGATGACATAGCGTTCCATCAGTTCCACGATCAGTCCCAGTACAAATCCATGGTAAAATTTCTCCGGCTGTAGAATGGACGGTCCTCTACCGCTGTCAAAGCTGCTGAATATTTGCAATGTCACAAGGTTCATATAGTCGTTCATCGCCTCCACATCACCCGCGATCAGAGCTTTCACAAATGCATTATAACTGCGCTTATCCGTATCAAACCAGCTGTGCACCATGCCATAAAACATCCGTTTCACTTCATGATTCGTCAAGGCAAGATCGTATAAGGGCGCACGGTTTGCAGGGATATTTTCCATGTTTTCGTATTGCAGGACTTTTAAATACCCGCTTGCCAGAAGCAGACTCCAGATGGCATCCTCATTATCATCCAGCTGATTGTACACGATCTGCTCATCAATCGGACAACGAATCACTTTTCCATTGAGCAGATCTTCGAACGTACTCTTAATGTCTCCGTTTCCTTCCCGGATCAGTTTTCCGACCAGGCTGTTGCTGCTGGTGTTTGCCCAGTAATCCGCAATCTTTCCTTTCGCAAGGAAATTTAAAATCGACCATGGATTATAAATATCTTTCTTTGATCCAAAACAGAATCCGTCATACCAGTATTTCACTTCTTCTTTTTTTTCGCCGTATCCATATTCATCCAGTGCGTCAAACACTTCCTCCTGTGTAAAACCGAACGCTGTCTCATATTTTTCCGATGTGGTCGTCACGACTTCGAGATTATTCAGATCCGAAAAGATGGATTCTTTGCTGACACGCGTGATTCCCGTCATGATGCCCCGCGCCAGATACGGATTTGTCTTAAACGTAGAATTAAACAGACTTCGCGTAAATCCTGCCAGTTCTTCCCAGTATCCATCTACATATGCCTCCTGCATCGGTGTATCGTATTCATCTAACAGAATAATCACTTTTTTTCCGTAATAACGGCACAGATAATCCGAAAGCTGATAGAGCGCCATCGGCGCATCCGCTACACTCATATCCGAAGCCATTCTTTTAAAATAGGACTTTTCTGCTTCGGATAATACATCACTGCTTAACAGAAATGACTTTTCTTCATATTGTTTCATCAATAACTGGCGGATGCGATAATTGGTCGTCTCATACTCCTTCTCTTTCACATTCGCAAACGACAGACTGATCACCGGATACGTGCCCTGCAGCTTCCTGTATTTCTCCTCATTCCAGATGGAGAGTCCTTCAAACAAGTCTCCTCTGTGTGCATACGCAATGGAAAAAAACTGTTCGATCATGCTCATATTCATCGTTTTTCCGAAGCGCCGCGGACGGGTGATCAGCGTCACACTATCCCCGCTTTCCCACCATTCTTTAA
>JBJENW010000082.1:0-3446 GCA_051880395.1 Lachnospiraceae bacterium
CATAGAGACAGTTTCTCGTCTTTTTTTCCGTGGGTCTTTTCCTATTTTTTCTCGGATTATAATGAAAAAAAATTCGACGATGCCCAAAAAACAAGTCCTTGGATTATCGTGCAGGCTTATTTTATTGGAAAAAGAGGCGAGGATTACATTGCAACAGAAAATAATTTTTTTAGTATCATGTCGTACAGAGCCGGAGATTTGAAATGTGTGGACCCTGGGCCGATGCGACGTGCCTGTGGATATGAGGAATATTTTATGGTTGTACTTAACGATGGGGAGTATCCTCGTTTTACCGATTACACGGAGCACATCATGTTCGGTGCCGTCTGCAGACCCGAACAGAAAGAAATTGAGATTTTTACGGAGAATCAAACGATAGAGATGTTTCATGCATTGCTGCAGAAGAGCAAAGAGCTTCAGAACCGATAATAGGTCCATCAAATTTCGTAATTGTGGGAGGGATGTAAAATGCTGAAGATTTGGGTTCGACCTGAGGTTGGTGATTTGCCAACCGAATGGGTAACGAATATTAAAAGTTATTTCTTGAGAAACATGAAGATGGATTGGTTTGCTTGACAATCAACAGTTGATCAACTTACACACTTTATTTTACACTCCCCCGTTTAGAGACAGTTATGTTATAGATTCTCCTAGTGCACTGACACGTTCATATTTTGCCTAATAACTTGCCTGTTTTCCCATCGAACTGCGTTGACTTCACGGGGCGATGCCACCGCATCGCCTCGTTCAGTCGCCTTGTCGATGAAAAAACATTCTGCGTTATTAGGCTGAAAATGAACGTGTCAGTACACTAGTGATATAATTAGCCAGCTTCGCCTACAATATCAACCAAAAGCAAAGCCAGACAATCCATATTTGGTTCATTGATTACATATTGTTTATTAACTTCTTTAATTGGCAACCATACAAAAGTTTCTACTGACTCATTTTTATAGAAATCTTTGTCGTTTGTGTAAAAATCTTTGTATGCATCATCCTTTCCCAAGTCATCCCAACTAATATCTCTTGCTATGTACTTAGCTACTGGGTTTCCAAAGAAATGCATTTGACAGTAATTCACTTCTTTATCATACCATCTATTATATATTTGTCCTACTCTTCTACAACCATATCCAAAATACTGTCCAACTAAGTAGTATTTATCATTACAACTCTGTACTCTTAAAACTATCTTAAGCCTATCAAAGAGTATCTTTGTCTCACAACCATATGCGTTTTTCAATATAACTTCTTTATTTGTGTATTCGAATACTTTCTCTTGTAACACTTCACAATTGACTTGCTGTACTATATTTAATTCTTCACTATCAGAATAATAATCTGTTACTACTTCTCCAAATTTTGACTTATAATATCTTTCAATTGTACTTACATTTTGCCTGCATTGTAATGGCAACCAGTTCTCTTCAAATTGTTCTAAATCTTCTACAAACCAGAACGTTGTTCCATCACATATTGGATTACAATTATTATCATATAATGTTATCTTAAACATGTTTATGCCTCCTCTTGGACAAACGGATAATCACCGTGTGTTAACTGACGAGCGACAGCACGGCTGAGATCCTTTATTGTAATCTTCTCCAGAAAGCTGATCGACTGCTCTGTTTCCTGTAACTTGTTTAGCTGGTTTAATATTTCTGTGTAAGTGTCCGTTAATTTTTGCAGGTTCTGCGGATCTTGCGCCATGGATTTGAATTCTTTTTCAAAATGGAACAGATAAAACGGAATCAGAAAATACAGTTGTTTCTCAAAGTATTGATTTAAATTTTATATTCTTTGTATAGTTGTTGTAAAAATTTTGAATCATTCAACGCCAATTGGAGATCATCATTTCGTCCGTCAAGAAGAAGTGCATTTATCAACTGACGAAGTTTTTCCTCGCCACGCTTCTCACCGCGTCTTTCCCCGCGTTTTTCACCAACTTTTATTCCCTGCGTATAGGCTGTTTTTGATTCATACTCTAAAATTTTTCCACCCATAATATTGTTCACCTCCTCTTGGACAAACGGATAGTCACCGTGCGTTAACTGACGTGCGACAGCACGGCTGAGATCTTTTATCGTGATCTTCTCCAGAAAGCTGATCGACTGATCCGTCTCCTGTAATTTGTTTAGCTGGTTTAATATTTCTGTGTAAGTGTCCGTTAGTTTCTGTAAGTTCTGCGGATTTTGCTCCATGGATTCGAATTCTTTTTCAAAATGGAACAGATAAAACGGAATCAGAAAATACAGTTGTTTCTCAAAGATTTCGTCAATTGTATAATGCTGTGTTTTGATTACCGGAATACGGTGTGTGAGTTCGCCCTCAGAGGTGCGAATCAAAATATCAAGTGTGTCCGGTAAATCCGATATCTCACGTAAGTACAGAACCGCTGATTTCGGATAATCAATGATCAATCGACCGTTTTCCATGCGACTCTTATTGATTGCAATGGCGGTATCATATTCAAACATGCGGACGATCATGGTACCATCCGGTGTACTTTGGCACTCAATATGAAACAGCTTATTTCCCAAATCTGCGAATTGAATCTGTGCATCTGTACTGCGTCTGTTTGTTTTTCTTCTGCTCTTTTTGTTCGAACCAGCTGTGTAAAGTTCATTGTTCAAAAGCCGGATTTTCTGCGTTATCGGGTAATGTGTGTGAAACGCTTCATTGATGACCGGAATGATAAATCTGGGACAGTCGTTTAGGAGTGTCCGAAAAACGTCATCATAAACGGAAGTTCCGGTGCTTTGTTGTTTCTTTTTGCTTTTCTTCCGTTGTTTTGTCAACGATGTTTCTCCTTTCATTGTAGCATGGATAGAATGTCATGCCAAGTCTGATTACGTTAAAAAAAATTGTATGGGATATTTTGAGCGAACTGCTCTTGAATCTGCCTAAATGGAAAATCTGCAAAAAAGAATTTTTTGCAACGAAGATGATTATACATGGAAAATGTGAAAATGGCAAGTACTTACTCTATAATAAACACGGTAAACGCAAGCTTTTTTATTTGCACATTTACGCTTTATATGAGCGTAAGTGTTGCGGACGGAACTTTATTGGCCACCCGAAACGGTATCGGCCCCACTACTCTTTGAAAAGGGCGAGACGCGAAAAATATCTCAACCGGGGGAGTTTCTATACGGACGTTTCCGGGATTCGGCGGACGCAGCGGACAGGGGTGGTGCAAACAGATGTGGCTTGACAGAAATGCAGTCGAGTTCGGCTGGGTGGGGGTACGATGCTTTATTTTTGCTGTTTTCCGAATGTCGGACAGTCTGCACGCAGGTGTATGCCTGGGAAAGACTCAAAATCGGACTCTTTCCCAGGCATACACCTACGCACAGCCAGTCCGCCGAGCGGTAAAACAGCAAGGGCATCGTCTGTTGTGGTCAAGCATTTTTGTAACACTTTAACCTAACTTTTTGCTACAGAGG
>JBJENW010000083.1:0-3445 GCA_051880395.1 Lachnospiraceae bacterium
GCCCCCGCCTTGCGCACCCAGCCGAATTTTGGAAACGTCCGCATAGGAATCCCCCGATTGAGCTATTTTTCGCGTCACTCTTTTTCAAAGAGTGGTGGGGTCGATACCGTTTCGGGTGGCCAACAAAATTCCATCCGCAACACTTACACTCATATAAATCGTAAATATGGTGTGAACAGTACTCCCTTTCGAATACCTGTCAAATTTTATGAATACGCGAACCGCAATGTCACCTTAAACAAATCCCCATCTATTTCCAATGAAAAGTTTCCATTCATCATCTCGGTCAGATTTTTCGCAATCGAAAGTCCGAGTCCACTGCCTTCTGTGTGTCTGGACGCATCGCCGCGCACGAAACGCTCCATCAATTCTTCCGCGGAGATGTTTAAAGCCGCTTTGGATGTATTTCGAAAAACAATCTCCACCTGTTTCTCTGTTACCTCTAAATTTAAATACACTCTTGTTTGTGGCTGCGCATATTTCGAAATGTTACTCAATAGATTATCAAACACACGCCACAGATAACGACCGTCTGCCAGAATCGTCACCTGCTCATCGGGACGTTTTAATTGCAGTTCTAACCCGTTTGCTTTTAATTTTTCCTCATATTCTCCAACGGTCTGTGTCAACAGCACATCCGCTTGACAAGGCAGCAGATCCAGTTTCAAATTTCCGGTGGAAGCCTTCGATGCCTCGATCAGATCTTCGATCAATTTTTTCAATTTAGTGGACTGGCGATTTAGCACTTCCAAATATTCCTCGGCTTTTTCATTTTGCAGCTCTTCTTTGGAAAGAAGGTCCACGTAGTTGATAATCGAGGTCAAGGGTGTTTTGATATCATGAGAAACATTGGTGATCAATTCGGTTTTAAATCGTTCACTTTTTATTTTTTCTCCCACTGCTTTCTGCATGCCTTCCTGAATCGCATTGAGATATTCGCCATGTTCCCGGCATCCTGGCATCAGATATGCGAGTTCGACCTTTTGCTCCAGATTTCCCTCTGCCAACGCCTTTGCTCCCTTTTGCAACCGATTCAGATTTACCAGAATATAGGCCCCTGCGATTGCTATGAAAATTTTTTCCACTACAACTACTTCTTCCATATAGTTTGCAAAGTATACTCCAGAAAAGATAAAGTCAATTGCTAAAAATACAACTAAAACTGCCACTTTCCAGATGACCTGCGTACTGGAAAAAATAGAACAGATCAGCCAGACTGCACGACTCCAGAGTTTAGAAATCGCGGTTCGTTTCCAAAGTGCTTTTTGTTTGATCCGAATCGATATGCTGATACAACATCGCATTCCGTAAAAATATTCAATGACCGAAAATATAAAAAACCAGATAAATTCTTGCACGGAACTATAACTAGACATATCAATAAACAAGAGCTCTATCAAAAACAGCACGATTCCGATTCCAGCAATTCCCTCCAGCCAGATGCGATCAAACATCTCCTCTTTTGTCGCAAAACACATCAGTTTGCAAAACAGTACGAATGCTGCAATCAGGCAGAAAAACGCAAGCGGTAACAGCAAAAAACGCATATCATACAGGCACATCACATATTCCACATTTTTATATTTGTCCTGTGCAACCAACTCGTTTGCCGGTCCTCCATAGATATCGTAGTCGTAGTCGGATTCGGTCGTATCTTCCAAATACAAATCTTCATACGAAAAACGAATCCAATCACCATTTTTTTCTGCGTCGACATTCGTTACATCGGAACAAAGTTTCTTTTTTCCTTCGTATATCACAAAATGAAAATTTGTGTTTGAAACCCAGTCTTCTGGTGATTCCCACTCTTCTGCCGTCAAATAGCTGTCTAGTACCTCGCTGGCATATTCTCTGGTAATTCCGCCGTAATAATCGCTTCGTACTTCTTCTTTTGTCCGATTGTAGAAGTCGTCTTCCCCCATTTGCAATGTGGCAACAAAACCTGCCATTGCCACAATTCCCAATAAGAGGATTCCTATCATATAGCACACGCGTCGTCTGGTTGTGTCTTTCTTTTTCTCTACTTTTTTCAATGTTGTCTGCCCCTTTCCATCTTGTACCCTTGGCCCCACACCACTTTCAGATATCGCGGTTCTGCCGGATTATACTCCAGCTTTTCCCGCAAATGGCGGATGTGGACGGCCACAGTGCTTTCCGAACCATATGGAGCGTCCTCCCATACCTGTTCATAGATTTGTTTTGGCGAAAATACTTCCCCGGGGTGCTGCATGAAAAATTTCAGGATCGCATATTCTGTCGGAGTCAGTGCTACTTCCTCTCCATCGAGCATTACTTGTTTTGTGCGGTCATCGAGTTCGATTCCGTCTATGGTAAAGGTATGTTTTTCCTCTACTGCAGAACCGAGTCGCATATATCGGCGCAGCTGGGATTTTACGCGCGCCTGCACTTCCACCGGATTAAACGGTTTCGTTATGTAGTCATCTGCGCCCGCCATCAGCCCAAGCACTTTATCATTATCCTCGCTTTTTGCTGTCAAAAGAATCACAGGTACATTGGAAATTTCACGTATTTTTGCCATTGCAGAGATTCCATCGAGCTGCGGCATCATGATGTCCATCAAGACCAGATGAATATCTTCTTTTTTCATCACATCGAGTGCCTCTGTGCCATCATATGCTGTAAAAATCTGATAGCCGTCTCCTCCCAGATAAATTTTTAATGCGGATACAATATCTTCTTCATCATCACATATTAGTATATTTGCCATCTTTTTCTCTCCATTTCGAAATGTTTACATTTATTGTATAAAAATTAATTTTAAAATCCAAGAGGGAAAACCTTTAAGATTTCTTTAAGATGTGTCTATTCAGAAAAATTCTGCTTGTCGAGCAAATCTCTACGTTACTAGTCCACCACTTTTTGGAAGTTTGACGAAAAATATCTCAACCGGGAGGATTCCTATACGGACGTTTCCGGTATTTGGCGGGGGCACACAAGGGGAGGGGCTGCTGGCAGGGAAGTGGCTAGACAGAAATGAAGTCGAGTTCGGGCGGGGAAACTTGCGATGCTTGATTTTTCCTGTCTTCCGTAGGTCGGACAGTCTGCACGTATGTGTACGCCAGAGTAAGATTCAAAAACGGATTCTTTCTCTGGCGTACACATACGCACAGCCGGTCCGCCTTACGGCAAGACAGGAAAGGCATCGCAAGTTTCCCCACCCGAGCTCACTATCATTTCTGTCAAAGCCACTTCCCTGCCAGCAGCCCCGCCCCTTGTGTACCCCCGCCAAATACCGAAAACTGTGTATCGGAACCGATTGGTTGAGATATTTTTGGTCTACATTTTTGAAAAGTGGTGGGAAGTAATGTTGTGATTTGCTCAACAGTGTTTTATCCGTAATTGCTCTATAAAAGTAGAATAATTTCTGATCATATACTAATGAATAGATATTCTATGGATATTTCTCCACAAATGCCTGACATAC
>JBJENW010000084.1:0-19937 GCA_051880395.1 Lachnospiraceae bacterium
TGACTTTTTTCATCATCTGATTTGATGTGAATCACTTGGAGAAGTGACAGCTCGATTATTCTACCATGGATTCTTTTTTGTGTCAAGCATTTTTTTCTTTCTCGTTCAAATAATCATTCTTTGTGTTTGTTTCTGGACGCAGGAGCCATGTTTTTTCGGCGGGCAAACCTGCGTGAAGCACCTGCAGCCAGTTTTTCTGAGCGTCCGGATTGGAAAACATGTGATTTCACAACATCATAGACAAAGGAACTCTAAGAATATATTCTGCTACATTTCTTTCAGTAACAGATTTTCAAAACGTCCAAAATTATAATTTGATTTCATACGTTTCCCCATGAATCAACACCTGCAGATTGATATTTTGAATGGAATTTGCTGTTTCCTCCGGCAGTTGAAACAGAAGAACTGTCGAAACAGTCTGCCCTACATTTAAATCAGCCGAAAAGGTACTTAGATCATCTAACAGGATCGTTGTTTCAGCTTGAACCTTTGTTCCATCATTTACATTCACTGTAAAAACCGGACCTGCATCTAACAAATTGCAATTCATTGCCTCCGCTGCCTGGTTTGTCAAATCAATGTGCATAATCAAAAAGCTTTTTCCCTGTACAGCATTTACAGCATAATAATCGCCTTCTGTATAAGATGATGCAATATCGTATCCCTTGTACGTCGCAGCAACCTCTCCTAACCCCAGTGCTTGTTGAAATGTAACCTGTTCTTTCTGCGTCTGTTCTGTCTGGTCTGTTTCTGATGACTGACCTTCTGTGGAAGGCTTTTCCTCTAATGTTGTTTCTTCCTTTGGAGTTGATTCCTGCGGTTGTTCTGTCTCATCCTCTATCTCTGTACTTTTCCCGCTATCAATCTGATCATCCGCCACATACGTCAAGCCTTCGCCTTGTAAGTTATTATATTTTGCCACAGTGCGCGCGGAATAATTTACAATAATTTTTTCTTCTTCCTCTGTCATCTCTAAAAGTTGATCTCCACATCCTGTACAAAACAATGCGGACAAAATGACCAATAGGCAGCTCCATTTTTTTCTGTTCTTTTTCATACTCCATCCCCACTTTTTATTTTCATCAAGTACTTATTTTTTGAGAAATGCTTCCCTTCTTTCTTGTTCTATATCGTCATCTTTTTGTATTTTCTGAATCTTTTTCAAAAAGAAAGTCTTATTCTTGGGCTCTAGTGTCTAATTCCATCCAAAATTCCACTCCATTTTCATGATTGATCACACCACATTCTCGATGGAATGACTCCATAATTGCCTTTACAATCGAAAGCCCGATTCCGCTGCCACCATATGCCCGCGTTCTTGCCTTATCCACCTTATAAAATTTTTCCCAGATATTATCCAGATCCTCATTTGGAATCGGTTTTCCGGTATTAAACACACTCACTCGTACGCAGTCCTCTTTCTGTGTAAACTTAATATCAATCCGCTTTTCTCCTTCACAATGATTGATTGCATTACTTAAATAATTTGTAATAACCTCTTCTACTTTAAATTCATCCGCCCATGCATAGACAACTTGATTTTGTTGTCCAAATGTCAGTTTGATTTGATTTTGCTGTAACAAAATATCTGTTGACTGAATGACTCCGCAGATCAATTCTGTTAAGTTAAATCGCTCCATCTGCACAATATCATTTCCAAATTCCAATTGATTTAATGTCAGAAGTTTTTTTACCATCCGATTCATTTTTCCAGCTTCGTCAATGATAACATCACAATAAAAATCGCGGCTTTCTTCACTGTCATTCACACATTCCTGCAATCCTTCCGCATATCCTTGAATCAATGCCAGAGGTGTTTTCAACTCATGGGAAACATTTGACAAAAATTCTTTTCGCATTTCATCAATTTCATTTTTCTTTTTGATATCAATTTTTAATTCGTTATTTGCACTTTTAAGCTCCGAAATTGTTGTTTCCAGCGTCTTTGAAAGAGAATTCATGCAATCTCCCAGCATATCAATTTCTTTATTTGTCTGCTCCTTTGACTCATAACGGACATTAAAATCCAGATGACTCATTCGCTGTGCCAACTCTGTCAATCGAAGCAGCGGAGCCGTCATTTTTTTTGATACAAACGAGCTTACAAATATGCCGATTCCACAGGCGATCAGTCCAGCAAAAAAGAGAAACTGATTTGAAACTGCCGCGCTTTCCTTGATACTTTCCAGTGCAATCCGCATGAAAATCTGATTTCCATCCTGAAGATTTCCCATCAAAACTAAATATTGCTCGTTCATACGTTTATCCGTCAGCTTTCCGATTTTATAATTCTCTGTCGATTTCAAAATACGTATTTTTTCTTTTCCCGAAACATTACCAAAAAAGACATCCATAAATTGTTTGGATGTCAACATATTGGAAGACGCAATAACCGTCGAATGGTCCGGCCTCATAATGATTGTCGCAATATTCCCGTTAGAGCAAATTCGCTCAAATTCAATTGAAAATTCATCTGTTTCTAATTCCCCTTCTCGGCTGACTGCATCTATTTTCTGGTATGCCTCTTTCAACTCATTCTGCTTATGAATCCGATAATATGTACCGAGAAAAACAGTATTAAAAAACCAACACAACAACACCGTCAAAAGCACCATCCCAACAAGTGAAACCGCTATTTGATGGGTAATCGATCTTTGTTTTCGTTCTTCGTGTTTCATTCATCCACCTCAAATTTATATCCCATTCCCCAAATTGTTTTGATATATTTGCCTTTTTCCCCCATCTTACTCCGGAGTTTTTTTACATGGGTATCAATTGTTCTCGCATCGCCGAAATAGTCATAATTCCAAACGTGATTCAATATTTTTTCTCTCGAAAGTGCTATTCCAACATTTTCCACAAAATATGACAGCAATTCAAATTCTTTGAAACTCAATTCTACCCTTTCATTATCAATTGTAACAATGTGAGCAGATTTATCAATCACAATTCCTCCTATTTCCTCTTTTTCTTCTGCCGACATCTGATTCGTTCGACGCAAAATTGCCTCAACACGGGCAACAAGGATTTTCGGACTAAACGGTTTTGCAATATACTCATCCGCTCCTATATCAAACCCTTGTAATTCGTCGGTTTCTTCTCCTTTTGCTGTCAACATGATAATCGGTACTTTGGATGTCTCTCGAATTTCTCTGCAGACGTCCCATCCGTTGATTTTCGGCATCATCACATCCAGAATGATCAGGGCAATACTCTTATCCTGATAAAATAGATCCAGTGCCTGCTCCCCATCTTCCGCTTCAATCACATCAAAATTCTGACGAACCAAAAAATCTCGTACCAGCTTTCTCATTCTGCTCTCGTCATCTACCACTAAAATTTTTAATTTTTCCATATTACTCATTCTCTCCATTCTTTTTTGATTGTTTTCATCCCAATGGAAATTTTTCACTGTGTTTAAGATAACATAGATTTATGATAAAAATGTGACTAATCTTCGTTTCCGTTTTCCAAATATTCCTCTCTTTTTCGGATATTTTCTTCCTCTTCGTTCATTTTTTTCTCTCGCTGTTTCAATTCGTGTTCTTTCTGCTGCAGCTGACTTTCCCAGTTTTCGTACTTGTTTATAATTTTGGTTTCATAATCTAAAATCGTCGGATTTTCACTCGTAGATGAAATCCAAAACATCAGTAAAATAATAATTATCAAAAAAACATTTCCTGCCACAGACACATGCAGCCATTTTTTTTCTTTTTGTAATGTAATGGGTTGTCTTTTTTCCCTGCGGATTTCTGCTGCCTTCTTGGTTTTCATCTCCGACACCTGATTTGCAAACATACGGGCTGTTTCTATTCCTTTTTCAGAAATATCTTCCTGCAGTGATTCCACTGCGCTTTCCTTTCCATCCGGTGTAATAAAATTTGGTTTTGGAGCTGTTTTTCGGATTTTTTCCCGTTCTATTTCCATCTTATTTTCTTTTTCTTTTTGTTCATCAAGATACCGTCGCATCTCTGCTAAAAATTCTAATCCGACCGGTGTTTCAAACATATTCTGTTTCAAAAGATTCTCGTATACCTGCGCAACTAGCTTCGGATCCTTCCAATCGATTTTTTCTCGTACATACCGAACCCCTTCCGCCTCCTGACGAGCCTTTTTCTGCATATAAGCAGCCGTTTTTTGTGTTTCTTGCTGTATTTCTGCCATAAAGCCCTCCTTTCTATCTAATATTCTCTCGGAGTCTCTTTGTGCCTGATTTTGTGAGATGATTTTTTGTCAGATGTGCACAAATTTATGAGGCGTACGTGGAACGTACATTGATTAAATTTGTATGCATCTGGCGTAAAATCAGCCGCAAAAGCGGGCACAAGGGAGATTCCGAGAAAACATTCTATAATATACTCTCTCTTTTCTTCAATTATCTTTATTCTAACATATTTTTTCTCTTTTTACACACAAAAAACCGAAAAGTTTCCAATAAAAAAAACAGCTTCTCTTTGCACTATCTGATAAAAGCTGTTTTTTCAAATCCTATTCATCTTTATAAACTCGAAAGTATCCGGCTGCAATATACCCGCCACACCAGATAGCTCCAATGACAGTTGTAGAAAATAAAATTTTTACAAGCGATCTCACAAAAAATGACCAAACCAGTGTACCGGAAGAAATTGCATCATATATACCGATCAAAGGTCGCGCCAGCATCAGCCATCCCCCTATATATGTAGCAAGAATAACCGATACTAAACGAATCAAAAAGCGCAACACTTTATGAGTCCCTTGTATTTCTATATTTTGTTCTAATATGTCCTTCGTTTCCTGCATTTTTTCCCTCATCTCTTTTTTTGTATTTTCCATATTCCTTTTCCAAAGAAAAAACCTGAAATGTTATGGTGTAACATTTCAGGCTGCATCATGGAGTAGACGGGAATCGAACCCGTGTCCAAAAACAAATCCCCTGTCCTTCTACGAGTGTAGTCCGTCTTTTTTCATTCCCTCCACGGCACTTGGGCGAACACAATTACCGCTTTAGTAGCTTCATGATACGCCTGTATGGGCAAAGCTTAGCATACATCGTTTCCTACATGGTTGATGCCTGGATTCTAAAGTGTAGGTGCTCTAGAGCAGACAACGCGCCCTTAGGCAGCGTAAGCTAATTCTGTATCGTTAGCGTTTAATTTTAAGTTTGAAATTTAACGCATTTCATGCGACTCGCTTCTCCAGCTTCATCATCCCTGTCGAAGCCTTTACTACCCCGGGATTTCTGTTGCTGTCTATTCAGCTCTCCTATTATACACATTTTTTCTTTAAACGTCAATCCTATTTTTAAAGATTTCTGATTTTAAATTCGCGCTCTGCCTCTCTGCGCTGATCTTTCTTCGCGATATCCTGTCGTTTATCATATAATTTTTTTCCTTTTGCAAGTGCGATCTGTACTTTTACAAGACTTCCTTTTAAGTACACCTGCACCGGAACGATCGTATAGCCTTTTTCTGCAATTTTTCCGTCTAATTTTTGAATTTCTTTTTTGTGCAGCAACAATTTTTTCGGTCTAAGCGGATCCCTGTTAAATATATTTCCCTTTTCATATGGACTGATATGCATCCCGTATAAAATCACTTCTCCATTTTCGATACGGATAAATGCTTCTTTTATACTGCATTTTCCCATCCGCATGGATTTGACTTCTGTCCCGTGGAGGCTGATTCCAGCCTCGTACAGTTCCTCCAAAAAATAATCATGTCTTGCCTTTTTATTATTCGCGATCAGCTTCATCGGTTCTTTCGCCATCTTCATCCTCCTCTTTTAACATAAAATCAATCGTACGCAACTGTCTGTCGCAACGCACCGGAACAACCGATACTTGTTCCCCCAGTTTAAACCGTCTGCCAGAGTGCTCACCGACCAACTCATATGTTGACTCCTGATAATTGTAAAAATCATCCGTCAGTGACTGTACCGGGATCATTCCTTCAACCGTATTCGGCAGTTCGACATAAATTCCCCAATTTGTTATGCCAGAAATCACACCTGTAAACGACTGCCCCAGATACTGTTCCATATATTCTGCTTTTTTTAGCTTATTTGTTTCCCGTTCTGTCTCATCTGCGCGTCGTTCCATTTCACTAGAATGCTTCGCCACTTCCGGCAGAATTTCCTCATAATGTTTTCGCCGTTTTTCATTCATACGTCCGCGCAGATTATCTTTGATGATCCGATGAATCTGTAAATCCGGATACCGACGAATCGGTGAAGTAAAGTGACAGTAATACGAGGATGCCAGTCCAAAATGTCCCTCACTCTGCGTCGTGTATTTTGCCTGTTTCATTGAGCGAAGAGTCAGTCGGCTGATCAATGCCTCCTCTTTTGTACCTTCCACCTTTGTCAAAAGTTTTTGCAAATCTTTCGGATGAATCCCATTTTGTCCCACATGCATATCATAACCAAAATTTCGAATAAAGGTTGCTAGTTTGTAAATCTTATCCTCATCCGGCCAATCATGGCTTCGATATACAAACGGCAGTTCCTGCCAGAAGCAATCCTCTGCCACGGTTTCATTTGCAGCCAACATAAAATCTTCAATCATTTTCGTCGCTACATTTCGCTCATATGGCAATATTTCAATCGGTTTTCCATTTTCATCAACTTTAATTTTTGTCTCCGGGAAATCAAAATCGATGGACCCGCGCTGCATCCGCTTTTTCCGCAAAATCGCTGCCAATTCCTGCATTTTTTCCAGCATCGGAACAATCTTTGCATATCGCTCACACAGCTGCGGATCATGATCTTCTAAAATCTTCTTTACACCTGTATAACTCATGCGCTCGTTTACATTTATGACAGATTCTCCGATTTTATGATCGATAATATTTCCTTTTTGATCAATCCGCATGATACAACTCAGTGTCAATCGGTTTTCTCCTGCATTCAAAGAACAGATTCCGTTTGAAAGCTTATGTGGCAGCATCGGAATCACTCGATCGACAAGGTATACACTTGTTCCTCGCTTTAAAGCTTCTACATCCAACGCACTGTGTTCCTGCACATAATTCGAGACATCCGCAATATGCACACCAAGAACATAAATTTCCCCATCCATTGTCAAGGAAACTGCATCATCAAGATCTTTGGCATCCTCGCCGTCAATCGTGATCATTTGCCAATCCCGTAAATCCATGCGTCCCGCCATATCAGCCGTACTGACTTCATTGGAAACATTCTCCACTTGATGCATAATTTTTTCAGAAAATTCTACCGGCAGACCATACGCCCGAACGATTGACATAATATCCGTTCCCGGGTCATTTTCATGACCTAGAATTTCCACTACTTTTCCTTCCGGTTTTTTCCCAGGTTTTCCGTAGTTTGTAATCTGCACAACTACTTTATGTCCATCTATCGCACCCTTTGTGTGCTCTTTTGCGATAAAAAGATCCTGATCGATTTTCTGATTATCCGGAATCACAAAACCGAAATTTTTATTTTGTTCAAATGTACCGACTACTTCTGTCAATCCATGAGATAAAATCTTCACGACCTTTCCTTCCCGTCGTTTCCCGGTCGGACTTTTCGATATAGTAATTTGTACGGTATCCATATGAAATGCACCGTTCTTTTCTTTTTCAGGAATAAAGATATCTTCCGCTTCCCCCTCTAATGTCACAAAGCCAAATCCACGTGGATGTCCGGTAAATACTCCTATGATCTGTTTTTCGGTGGCAATGGTATATTTTCCACGCTTGGAACGTTCAATTTTTCCCTCCGCTTCCAATTCGTCGAGACACTGCTGCAGTTCTTTTTTTTCTTCATGTGCAAGACCAAAAAAAACAGCCAATTCCTTTGCCTTCATTGGAACATACAGGTCATCCTGCATCAATTGCTGTAACATCTTTTTTCTCTGTTCTAATAATTTTTTGTCCATAGTTTCCTTTCCTATAACAAAAAGCTGCCGTAAAATACGACAGCTTCTCTTTAAAAGATTCCCATATTTAATACTGTTGCAATCACAAGAAATAATACAACACATGCCGTTGTAAGCTTTACAAGAAAGCCTTCCATTGAACGTCCTTTATTCTTGCCCCAGTATGTATCTGCTGCTCCAGCAATCGCGCCAAGTCCTTGTGACTTTCCTTCCTGGAGTAAGATGATAACTGTCAATGCGATACATATTGCGATAAACACAACCATTAATATTGTTTTTAAAACTGCCACCTCTGACACCTCCTGTGGATTCCCCATCAACTTTTTCTCATAGCTTTTTCCATTTTACCACAGAACCGTGCTTTTTTCAACTAAATTTTTTTATTCTCTTTTTCCACAAGTGGTATGACATTCAAAAGCGTGTCTGCAACCGCAAAAACACGTCTTTTCGATTCTACATCCGGCTGTGTCAGATCCGGAACCATAATGGTACGGATTCCTGCATCCGTTGCTGCTTTTATCCCGTTTGGCGAATCTTCCACTGCCAGACAGACTTCTTTTGGAAGTTGTATCTTTTCCAGCGCATAAAGATAAATATCCGGTTTCGGTTTTCCATTTTTCACCATAGTTGCGCATATGATCTCATCAAAAAAGCCTTCTATTCCAATCTGTCCCAAATATGCATGTGTACGTTCTTCATCCGTTGCTGTCGCCACTGCCGTTTTTATTTTCTTCTGTTTTAGATACTGCAAAAGTTCCGTAACGCCTGCCTTTTTTTCAATTCCGTTTTTTGCGATATGTGCCGCCATTTTTTCCTTTCGTCTGGCTCGAATTTTCTGATAATCAAAATCCTTTCCAAATTTCGTTTGTAATAGTGGTTCTGCAAACGGTGCTGCAAGGCTTCGAATCTGATATGCCTGTTCGGGCTGCATATCATACCCTGCTTCTTTTGCCGCCTCGCACCAGTATTTCACCAGATATTTTTCTGTGTCGATCAGCACACCGTCCATATCGAATATTACAGCTTTTACCATCGTTCCTCCATTCCAAAAGCCTTTCTGCTTTTTAGTATTTCACATCCTTTATCTTATTATAACGTTTTTTTATTTCTTTTTCTATTTTTTTCACTTTTTTGTGTTTTTTTTTTTTACATCTGCCGAAATAATTAGTAAGAAAATATTACTTTCATATTTTTTCGACAGCCGATTTTGTAATAATCAGGTACCGATCAGTATGGCAAAAACTTCTGCATTATTACGGTTACAGTTAACTGTTTGTAACTAAAAGGAGTTCCTGCAATGAGAAGATATTTTTCCCTTTTTTGTCTTTGCTTGTTTGTTCTTCTGACAAGCGGATGTGCGAATCGTTCCAATACGTTTCATCCTGCCAAAAAGGTTCTTGAGCCAGCCGCAAGTGGAAGGATCACTTACGGAAATAACACCGTCACCATTGATGCTTCTTACAGTCAAAACGGCTATATCATGGTGAAATATACAGGCAGCAACCAGAAGCCAAAACTGCAGATCACAGGTAGTGATGCTGTCACTCATACTTATGACCTGCACGATGTCTATGAATCGTTTCCTTTGACCTCTGGCAACGGTATCTACCATATCATGGTGTTTGAACATATAAAAGACTATGCATACACAACCAATTATGAAACAAAACTGAATGTACGCATTGCAGACAAATTTGATCCATACTTGTATCCGAATCAATATGTATTTTATACAAAAGATTCTGAAACGGTAAAAAAAGCTGCCGAATTTGGAAATGCTTCATCGGATCAGTTAGATTTTATAAATCGTGTCTATCATTATGTGACAACCCAGATTACTTATGATTACAAGAAAGCAGAAACAGTACAAAGCGGTTATCTTCCAAATGTCGATGATATTTTGCATAAAAAAAGAGGCATTTGTTTTGACTATTCTGTTTTGATGGCTGCCATGTTGCGAAGTCAAGGAATTCCAACGCGTTTAGAAATCGGCTATGCTGGTGATGAATATCATTCCTGGCTGCGCGTATACACAGAAGAAACCGGCCGAATTGGTAAATCTATTCAGGCAAATGCGCATCACTGGACTTTGATTGATCCAACTTTTGCCGCTTCCGATGAAAACGAAAGTCGTGACTTTTTAAAGGACGCATCCAATTATAAAGTAACTTATATGTACTGATTTTTACAGAAGAAAGGAGCTTTTTTATGCCCGCAACCGTTTCGAAACGGTCTTTTTCTTATGCAGAAACAGCGCTATTTTGTAATCAGATCGCGCTGATGCTGCAGGCCGGTATTTCTACTTATGAAGGTGTCATGATCTTATATGATGATGAGGAAAACAAAAAATATCGTCTCATTTATCAGCGCATTTTGAAACGTTTGGAAGTCGGTGATTCGTTTTATCATGCTCTGATGGATACCTATGCATTCCCGGAATATCTTCTGAATATGGTGCATTTAGGCGAAAATGCCGGGAAACTGGACGATGTATTATTTTCCCTCGGACAATATTACGAACGGGAAGACCGCATCCGGGAAAATATCCGACAAGCTGTCTCATATCCAATATTAATGATCTCAATGATTTTGGCAGTTTTATTTATACTCGTAACGAAGGTGCTGCCTATTTTTTCAGATGTATATCAACAGCTCGGCGATGAATTGACGGGATTCGCACTAAAATTATTACAAATCGGGATGGTCTTAACACATTATACTACTTTCCTGATCATCATTTTTATTATATTGATTACAATTGTTCTTTTCTTTGCCAAAACAAAAATCGGACAAAAGCTTCTGTCTTCTGCTTTGATCTGTCAGATGTTTTCCAAAAACTTTCGACACAGCATTGCAGCAGCACGTTTTTGTGACGGAATCGCACTGGCGCTAAACAGTGGACTAAATCTTATCGATGGCATGATCTTAACACGCGCGATCGTAAATGATAAAGAAATGGAAAAAAAGATTGACCGCTGCATCAAAGAATTAGAAGATGGCGAAAGTTTATCCGTTTCCCTAACTTCATCCGGAATTTTTAATCGCCTGTATACAAGAATGCTGTCTATTGCATTCAAATCAGGAAATGTCGATAAAGTACTGAGAAAAATCGCAGAAGGATACGAAGAGCAAGCCAATAACTCTATTTTAAGATTCCTAACTATTTTAGAGCCTTCCCTGATCATTTTGTTATCCCTGATCGTGGGAATGATTTTACTCACTGTTCTGCTTCCGCTTTTAGGAATCATGACTAGTCTTGGATAAGTTCTTCACAGAAAGGGGATGCTTGATATGCAATTTTCGCAAAAACAGTATACATCTTTTCATACCGTTTTTCTATTATTATTATTTTGCTTATTTGCGGTTTTATCACTTTGTGTCACACTTTTAGGCGCAAGTGCCTATAAGCAGACCACCGACCACCTGAATAACAACTATGATGCACAGCAAATAAGTACCTTTTTCACAGAACAGATTCGACAAGTAGATTGTCAGTCTCCCATTTTTATTTATCAAAAAGATGATACCTGTGTTCTTGTGATTGTCGATTATAACTCCACGACTCCACATTACACTTATTTTTATCAATATGCAGGCAGTTTAAGTAAACTTACGCTTCCTTCTTACGAATCTTTTTCTTTATCGGATGGAAAAAAAATTTTTCCTGCCAGCGACTTTTCCGCTGAAGCCTGCTCCGACCAACTATATAAATTTACCATCTGGGACACTCAAGATAAAGCACATGAATTTTTTATTCACACCCAAACAACCGTCCAAAAATAACGGCATCAAAAAGGAGGTACCGATTTTCATGCAAAAAATTTCTCCATCGAGACCTATGACTTTTTTATTAGAACTGCTAGTTACCATTCTTCTCTTTTCCATTGCAAGTGCCGTCTGCATACAATTTTTTGTGAAAGCACATCAAATCAGTGTACAGACAGAAGAATGGAACCACGGGATTCAGATTTGTGAAAATGCTGCCGAGATTTTTTCCAGCGGTGATAGTTCCTTCGATTCTCTCCTGAAACAATACCCAAATGCTACATTAGCTGAAAATGTATTTTCTCTTTTTTATAACAAAGATTTTCAACCCTGTGACAGCCAGAATGCCAATTATTATTTAGAAGTCATCCATGCAAAAGAAGGTGATACCGCATATGCAGACATATTTTTTCGATCTATCGATACAAACTCCACCATTTATCGTCTGCACATCACACATCATATTCCTCGCACGGTGGCGGCTGACAATTTTTATAACTAGTAAGGAAGGAGATTTTATGAAAAAACAACCGATTCACATTCCTTTTTTAGGCTATTCTATGATTTTATTTATTTTTATTTTACTATGTTTTGTCAGTTTTTCTACCCTTTCTCTCACAGCAGCGCAGAGTGATCACAAAAAAACCGCACAGTACGCAGAGCAAACCTCTGCATATTACGAATGTTCCAACAAAGCCGAAGAATGGGTTGCGCAGATTGACTCCATCCTATGGCGTGCCTACCTGCGTCCGAATGAAACAGAAAATTTTACAAAGACTGCCGCTTTTTTGCTGACAGATGAAGAAGAATCTTATATAATAAAAGGAGAAAAACTTTTTTTGCAAAAAACGTTTTCCTGTGGAAAACATCAGGATTTGTTTGTTGAACTGGTTGTTACGATTCCAACACGCAAAAACCAGCCTCTTTACCAAATCACTTCCTGGAAATTGCAAAAAGAATAGGGGAGGATTTTTCATGCAAATCACGACATTACTGAAAGAAATTACCGATAAAGGCGCCTCCGACATTTTTATCGTTGCCGGTCGACCGCTTACATACAAATTAAATGGAAAAATGTATACCATGTCCGAAATGCCCATCATGCCGCAGGATACGTTAGAGCTTGTAACTTCCATCTATCAACTAGCCGACCAGCGGGATATGAGTCATTTTCTCGCAACCGGAGATGATGACTTTTCGTTTGCCGTCAAAGGGATCTCCCGTTTTCGTGTAAGTACCTATAAGCAACGCGGCTCTCTTTCTGCCGTCATTCGAATCATCACGTTTTCCCTGCCAAGTCCGGAAGAATTACATATCCCAGAATCCGTGATGAATCTTGCAAATGCCAGAAAAGGACTTGTCCTTGTCACCGGACCTGCCGGTGGTGGAAAATCGACAACACTCGCCTGTATTATCGATAAGATCAACCGTGAGCAGGAAAAACACATCATCACGCTTGAAGATCCGCTGGAATATCTGCATCGGCATCGGAAATCAATTGTCAGCCAGAGAGAAATCTGTACCGACACCGAAAGTTATCTGACTGCTCTTCGCGCCGCTCTCCGTCAAAGCCCGGATGTGATTTTGCTTGGCGAGATGCGTGACTACGAAACAATGAATGTAGCTATGACTGCAGCCGAAACAGGACACTTAATTTTTTCTACCCTGCATACCATTGGCGCTGCAAACACCATCGACCGTGTCATGGATGCATTTCCACCAAGCCATCAACATCAGATTGCCATTCAGCTTTCTACTGTTTTACAAGCAGTTGTTTCACAGCAGCTTTTGCCCGCAGTGGATGGCTCTGTCATTCCTGCATTTGAAGTGATGATTCTGACACCTGCCATCCGAAATATGATTCGCGAGGGAAAAACTCACCAAATTGATGGTACAATTTTCTCTTCCGCCCGTGAAAATATGGTTTCGATGGATGTCAGTATTTTTAATCTCTATAAGAATGGATTGATTTCTGCCACAACAGCGATTTCCAATGCAACAAACAGCGACCTGATGAGACGAAAAATTCAGGATGAATCCAATGGTGCCGAACGTATTGTCTAAATAGTGTCAGTATAAAAAGAGCGATAGGAACAGGATTCCACCTATTCCTATCGCTCTTTTTATACTGACACTATTTAGACATTAATTTCTGCTGTCATGCCAAGTAACTCCTGATTACTTTCCAGAATCGGATTTACAACTGTCTCCAAAAACTTTGTTACCTGCTGTGGCGCACGCCCAACATATTTCGAAGGATCCATCGCACTTTCCAGTTCTTCCAAAGACAAGTTAAATGACGCATCTGCTGCGATCAGTTCTAACAGATTATTGTCTTTTCCTTCCTGTTTCACATGCGCACCTGCCTGCATGGATAACTGACGAATCTTCTCATGCAGTTCTTGACGATCTCCACCTTTCATAACGGCATCCATCATAATATTCTCTGTCGCCATAAATGGCAGTTCACTCATCATGTGTTTTCGGATTACCTTGTCATATACAACCAATCCATCTACCACATTCAGACACAGATCCAAAATACCGTCTATTGCAAGAAATGCCTCCGGAACGCTTAAACGCTTATTAGCCGAATCATCCAGTGTACGTTCAAACCACTGTGTCGCAGATGTGATTGCCGGATTTAAAGCATCTACGATCACATAATTCGCCAAAGATGCGATACGTTCGCTTCTCATCGGGTTTCTCTTATATGCCATTGCGGAAGAACCGATCTGATTTTTCTCAAACGGTTCTTCTACTTCTTTCAAATGCTGAAGTAAACGAATATCATTCGACATTTTATGTGCACTGGCTGCAATTCCTGCTAATACATTGACAACTCTGGTATCTACTTTTCTGGAATAGGTCTGTCCGGATACCGCATAGCAATTTTCAAATCCCATCTTCTCTGCGATTTTCGGATCGATCTGATCGATCAGGCTATCATCCCCATGGAATAATTCTTTAAAGCTTGCCTGTGTACCAGTTGTTCCTTTTGAACCAAGCAGTTTCAAAGATCCCATCACATATTCCAGATCCTCTAAATCCATTACAAACTCCTGCGCCCACAAAGTTGCACGTTTTCCGACAGTTGTCGGCTGTGCAGGCTGGAAATGTGTAAATGCCAATGTCGGAAGATCTTTATATTTATCCGCAAATTTTCCGAGTTCATTGATCACATTCACCAGTTTCTTTTTCACTAATTGTAATGCTTCCCGCATCAGAATAATATCCGTATTATCTCCTACGTAGCAGGAGGTTGCTCCCAGATGAATGATTCCTTTCGCTTTCGGACACTGCTGACCAAACGCATATACATGAGACATGACATCATGACGCACCAGCTTTTCTCTCTCTTTTGCCACATCGTAGTTGATGTCATCTTGATGTGCTTTCATTTCGTCAATCTGCTCCTGCGTAATATTTAAACCAAGTTCCTTTTCTGTCTCGGCCAATGCAATCCACAATTTTCTCCAGGTACGAAATTTCATATCTGGTGAAAAAATATACTGCATTTCTTTGCTTGCATAACGCTCTGAAAGTGGACTGTTATATCTATCTGTGCCCATATTATTCTCCTTTTCATTTCTTTTTTATTTTTCGTATGTACCGCGAATATCCTCTTTCGGCGGTTCCATCGGGTAGTTTCCATCAAAACATCCGGTACAAATCGGCAGATTATTTACCATGCTTCTTAAACGTTCTAATCCAAGATATCCAAGAGAATCCGCACCAATAATCTCACAGATTTCCGATATACTATGCTTATATGCTATCAGCTGCTCACGTTCCGGAATATCCGTTCCAAAATAACACGGCCACAAAAATGGAGGTGAACTGATTCGCACATGTACTTCTGTTGCTCCCGCCTCCCGCAGCATCTTTACAATACGGTCAGAAGTTGTTCCACGCACGATCGAATCATCGATCATGATCACACGCTTTCCACAGACAGCTTCTTTTAAAACATTTAATTTTACACGAACACTGGATTCCCTACTGCTCTGTTTCGGCTTGATAAACGTACGTCCTACGTAGCTGTTCTTTACAAATGCTGTTCCATACGGAATACCTGATTGCATGGAATATCCAAGTGCAGCAGCATTTCCAGACTCTGGAACACCAACTACTAAATCTGCATCTACCGGTGAATCTATTGCTAAATATTTTCCTGCCTGTATTCTCGATTCATAAACGCTGACGCCATCAATATGGCTGTCCGGTCTCGCAAAATAAATATATTCAAAAACACAATGCGCCTGTTTTTCTTCTGGAATGCACAATGTCATATCTGACTGAATTCCGCCATCCGGTGTGATCGTTACAACCTCTCCCGGTTTCACGTCGCGCACATACTCTGCTCCAATCGTATCTAACGCACAGGTCTCTGATGTGATGATATATGCATTGTCCCGTTTTCCAATTACAAGCGGCTTAAATCCGAATGGGTCTCTGGCTCCTACTAATTTTCTCGGACTCATTACGACAAGTGAATACGCACCTTTTATTTTCGAACAGGCACGGCGTACCGCTTCTTCTACTGTTGCAGTATTCAAACGTTCCCGTGCAATATGATATGCGATTACTTCAGAATCAATGGTCGTTTGAAAAATTGCTCCTGTATACTCTAAATCATGACGTAATTCGTTTGCATTGATCAGATTTCCATTGTGTGACAATGCCAATGTACCTTTCACATAATTTAACACGAGCGGCTGAGCGTTTTCTCTTGTCGATGCACCAGCAGTAGAATAACGTACATGCCCTACACCGATATCCCCTTTCATGGACTCCAGAGTTTCTCCTGTAAACACTTCATTTACAAGGCCCATATCCTTATATGCTGTTACTTTCCCCTTTGGTCCGCTTGTTTCGCTGACCGCAATACCACAGCTCTCCTGTCCTCTGTGCTGTAGTGCAAAAAGACCATAATAAATGGTCGATGCGACATCTTTTCCATCGAAATCATACATTCCGAAAACGCCGCATTCCTCATGCAGTTCATCGCCTGCTGACATAGTTTTTTTCATTTCATTCATTTTCATATTTACCGAATCTCCAGTCTCCTGACTCTTTTGGCTTACGATTCTAATCGACATAAAAATTATAATACATTCAAAATTAGAAAGCAATCTCTTTCCGTATCATTTGCACTATTTTCTTGTAGAAATTTCTGTTTTTTCTATAATTTTTTTTGTATAATTTCATTGTTTTATAAGAATTTCTTATAATACTAGTTAAAACATCTTATTCTGCTATTTTTCTGGTTGACGAAACGCCAGATTCCGATATAATTAAATTTATAATATGCAGGAGGTTAAACATGTTCGAAAAAAGAAGAAGCAATCGTATTCCCGTTCGCATGCAGCTAAGCATCTCAGATCTGTTTAATCAAGAGTTATCCGGTATCCATCATCTAGATGCCCCAATTGAAGTTGTTGATATTTCCCGGCATGGCATTGGTTTTGAAACGGAATGTATTCTGCCGATCAACTACTATTTTAATGCCAAGCTTGATATAGAAGACGAGAAAGCTGCAAGTATTTTTACCATTGTAAAAATTGTTCGTTTTGAAATTGTGGATAAAGATCTCTATCATTATGGCTGTGAATTTTCCAATCTACCGGACAATTTGGCGGCAATTGTGGAAAAGTATGCGACGGATGCGGACAATACATAGCAATCGCTCATCCTATTGCAAAAACAGGCATCTGCCGGACTTCAAACTTCCGACAGGTGCCTGTTTTTTTCTCTCTCTGGTAACTATTTCGTTCTAATTTTTCTTATTTTTTGATCAATAAAGATTTTCCGGTCATTTCGGCTGGCTGTTCCATGCCCATTAACTCAATCAATGTTGGTGCAATATCTGCTAAGCAACCACCTTCACGCAAAGTGTAAGACGGATCAGCATTTACCAGAATAAACGGCACCGGATTTGTTGTATGAGCTGTAAACGGAGCGCCTGTCTCATAATCGACCAACTGCTCTGCGTTTCCGTGATCTGCACAGATAAACATCTGACCATCTACTTCTTTTAAAGCAGCAACCGTTTTACCGACACATTCATCAACAGCTTCAACCGCTTTGATCGCAGCTTCTTCCACACCTGTATGTCCAACCATATCCGGGTTTGCAAAGTTAATGATAATGACATCATATTTATCGGATTTGATCGCATCGACAAGCTTGTCACAAACCTCATAGGCACTCATTTCCGGCTGCAAATCGTAAGTTGCAACTTTTGGTGATTTTACAAGAATACGATCCTCATTTTTATTCGGCTCTTCCACTCCACCATTGAAAAAGAATGTAACATGCGCATACTTCTCTGTCTCCGCAATTCTTGCCTGTGTTTTTCCGTTGTCTGCCAAGAACTGTCCAAAGGTATTATGAAGTTCTACTTTATGGAATGCAACAATTTTATTCGGAATTGTAACATCATATTCTGTGAAAGTTACGAATACCGTATTAATTCTCGCTCCTCTGTCAAATCCATCAAATTCGTCTGCACAGAACGCTCTTGTAATCTCTCTTGCACGGTCCGGGCGGAAGTTAAAGAAGATCACACTATCGTTGTCTTTTACTGTTGCCGTTGGAGCACCGTTTTTCAGAATCACAGTCGGTACCACAAACTCATCTGTTACATCTTCTGCATAAGATGCTTCGATTGCTGCGATTGCATCATCTGCTGTTTTTCCTTCGCCTTTTGCGATCGCATTGTAAGCTGCCTGCTCACGATCCCATCGATTGTCACGGTCCATTGCATAGTAACGACCGGAAATCGTTGCGATTTCACCGACACCGATTTCTTTGATTTTATCCTGTAATTCCTTTAAAAATCCCTCGCCGGACTTCGGTGCTGTATCACGTCCGTCTAAGAAACAGTGTACATATACTTTTTCTAATCCTTCTCTTTTTGCCAATTCCAATAATCCATATAAATGACTGTTGTGACTGTGAACGCCACCGTCTGAAAGCAGTCCAAATAAATGCAGCGCAGAATCGTGTTCCTTTACATTTTCCACTGCTTTTAAAAACGCCTCATTTTTAAAGAAATCTCCATCTTCAATTTCTTTTGTGATACGAGTCAGCTCCTGGTATACAATACGTCCGGCACCCATGTTCAAATGTCCAACCTCAGAGTTTCCCATCTGACCATCTGGAAGTCCGACTGCCAGTCCACTAGCATATCCTTTCACAAACGGACACTCTTTCATCAACTGATCGATATTCGGTTTGTTTGCCTGATAAACTGCATTTCCTTTTGTCTGATCATTCAAACCAAAACCATCTAAAATCATCAATACGGTAGGTTTTTTACTCATATTTTTTTCCTCTTTCCTTTTTTCTAAGTTTTCGGTTCATACATCCTTATTTTACACACTGCGAGCACATTTGTAAATATACTTTGTTATTCTTTTAACGCTTCTTTTTTCTTTTCAATCTATAGGATGCATCATCTTTTTCGCTTTATATGGATGTAAGTCTTTACGGGCGCTACCTTATTGGCCTCCCACTATGTTATCGTTTCCACTACTTTTTGGGCATTTTGACGAAAAATATCTCAACCGAGGGGATTTCCTACACGGACGTTTTCGGTATCCGGCAGGAGGCAAGGGCGGGGTGGCTGAAACAAAAGTGGCTAGACAGAAATGAAGTCGAGTTTAGGATGGGCGGATCTGTGATGCTTTATTTTTACTGTTTTTCGAAGGTCGGACAGTCTGCACGAATGTGTACGCCAGAGCAAGACTCAAAAGCGGATTCTTTCTCTGGCGTACACATCCGCACAGCCGGTCCGCCAAACGAAAGACAGCAAAGGCATCACAGATCCGCCCATCCAAACTCACTATCATTTCTGTCAAAGCCACTTTTGTTTCAGCCACCCCGCCCTTGCCTCCTGCCGGATACCGGAAACTGTTTATTGGAACCGAGTGGTTGAGATATTTTTCGTTTATGGCAGAAAGTTGTGGTTCAGATTTTATGTGAGTAGAAAATTCAAAACTTCGACAAAATATTTACTACGAAATAGATATACGAAATATTTCTGTTCAAATAACGAATCTTTCGCATTATCATTTTTTCTAATTTTTACTTTTATTCTTGATCACAAATTCTCAGTATAAATCATTCATCATTTTAAAGAGTTTACATATCAAAAACTTCTGAGCAAAATTATTTATGGAAAGCATTCTGCTGTTGTTCTAAATTTTTTATTCACATAAACTTTCACTCCATCATTTTCTGGAACTGTAAGAAAATATCTCAACCTTCCGTCTACAATACACAGTTT
>JBJENW010000085.1:0-19824 GCA_051880395.1 Lachnospiraceae bacterium
ATCTTTTCTTTGATCTTACTGACCGTGTCACTCAGACCGTCCGCGCATCTTTTTATTCTCTAACATTATACCTGTTCAAAAAGGAAATTCCTACCCATAACCTTTATTTGTGAAATCATACCATTTTTAAATTGTTGACTTTTGCACTATTCTCTGCTAGAATTTAAAAAAATTGGTATGGATTTAAGTGAGGCGTTCCAAAGTTACCCCTGTGGTACAGCTGATTGCTGTATGGTAGCTTTTGAACGTCTCATTTTTTTGAAATGGAGGAAAGAAAATGAAACAAGATCTAACCAAAGGAAGTATCAGTAAAACCTTAATTTTATTCACAGTTCCATTGATATTAAGCGGCCTGTTTCAACAGATTTTCAACTGGGTAGATGCATTTATCGTCGGAAATGTCGAAGGAGAACTCGCACTTGGAGGCATCGGTGCGACAACCGCACTCTATAGTTTATTCGTAACCGTGATCGTTGGCTTTACCTCAGGTGTATCTGTATTGACTGCCCAGAAATGCGGTATGGGAGAAAACGACGCCTTACACCGTATTTTATCCTCTTTCGTTTTTTTACTTGGAGGGATTTTCTTTGTCATTGCTGTGCTTGGTGTTTTGTTTACTCGACCTGTTTTAGTGCTTTTAGGTACCCCGGAAACGATTTTTTCCATTGGAAAAGAATATTTACAAATTTTATTTGTTGGTATCCCTTTTTTAGCTGTTTACAATGTCTATTCCGCTGTACTGCGTGGTGTCGGAGACAGCCGCGCCCCCTTTTTATCTGTACTTGTCTGCTCCGGAATAAATGTCATCCTGGATCTTCTGTTTGTCGTTGTTTTTCGATACGGTGCGGCAGGTGCAGCGGCTGCAACTGCATTATCACAGGTTGGCATGACTATTTATATCGTACTATATACCATAAAAAAATATCCTTCTCTCCGCTTTTATTTGGGAAAAGCCGCCATCCATAAGCAATTGCTCAAACAGGGGACAAGTTTCAGTCTCCCGCCTGCGATCCAGTCTGCTGCAACATCTCTCGGAAATCTAATCTTACAGCGTTTTATGAATGGATTTGGGGATCAGACGGTTGCCGCTGTCACAACCGCTTACCGTATCGATACCGTTATCATGCTGCCGATTGTCAATTTTAGCTCTGGAATTTCGACCATTGTGGCGCAAAATATCGGTGCGAACGATCAAAAACGAGCGAAACAAGTATTAAAAACCGGCACCGTTATGATGGCTGCGATATCCTTATGTCTGACTGGCATTGTTCTTCTTGCAGGAGCCTCTTTACTCGCCATGTTTGGATTAACCGCAGATTCTGTCGCGTTTGGGAAAAAATTTTTTCGCGCTTTTGCAAGTTTTTATATTATCTATGGTTTCGCTATGGCTATACGGGGATATATAGAAGGTGTCGGCGATATGCTGTTTTCCGGAATTGCCGGCATTGCATCACTAGGGGTGCGTATTATTGCCTCGTATGCATTTGCTGATGTTTTTGGAAATATGGTGATTGCGTATGCGGAAGCATTTTCTTGGGTTGTTTTACTTGTGATTTATTTTGTACGATTTTGGTGGAGGGAAAAACTTCGAAAAAACAGGAATATCGGTTCTCGGATGCGTTCCTGAAACAGATTTGGAGGAAATCACTCCAATCTATTATATCGTAATGGAGATTCAATTAATGATGCAGGATTGGTTGACAATGCATCGAGTATAAACATTGGAAAGAGGGACGTTTTTTTCGTCCCTCTCCTATTTTCTATTGCCGCTCCTTCTTTTTCTGTAAAAGTTGCTGCATATCCAGTCCGGCTGTCTGTTCCGATTCTTTTTTGGTCTGTTTTACTTGTTTCTTTTGTACGGGTTTCGATTCTATTTTTTGTTCTCTGGCTGTCATTTCTGCCGCATGCGACTTCTTCTCGTTTCGTCTGGTCTCTGCATGCTGTCTGCGTTTTTGAATCGTAAGCCCAGCTTTTTTCGCCAGTTTTTCGAATACACCCAAAATGACTCCTGCCACATCGAGTCCCAATCTTCGGACTGCGATATCGAACATCCAGAAAAGCAGTGCCAGAATCAGTAATGGCATCGTGATGGAAACGCGCGTCGTCTGTTTTTTCACCGCTTTTTTCCAGATATTATCCTTTGTGGTGATGAAGGCACCTCCGGCCTGTGCAGTGAACTGTTCCAACTCTTTTTCATTGTCATAGAACTGATACTCTGGGGAATACTGGTTTGCAAAGGCTGTATTATAGGTTTTTTCTACTTTTTCTCCTTTGTTTTTGCGCAGATTGATCTGGTAGATTCCGACCGCGTCGAGCTGCAATTCTTTTTCAAAGGTTCCCGGTTTTACTGCATCGAGCATTACGGTTTTCTGTTTTCCTTCCTCGTCTGTGATAACGGCTGTTACCTCTGTGTTTTTGTCATACTGTTTGGTCTGATAATGCAAGGTTGCGATTCCATTTTCTTTTTCTACCGAAAGCTCGTCCGACCCCAAATTTGTATCTGCCATCACGCTATGGAGAATCTGACTCCAGAATTGTGGTGCCTGTTCCCAATTCGCATAGGTACTGCTCCAGTTTCCAAGTGCGTCGCTCGTCCATGCTACTGTTTTTCCGAGTCCGTATTGCCAGGTGGAAAGAATTGGATCGTCCCGGTCTGAAGTCAGAACCACATCCGCCGCCTGTTTTGCGGTCGTTGCAATATAGCCTCGAAGCATCGGCAGTCCCTGTGTCTGCACACTGTCTGGAAGTAAACTTGTGCTTGTAATGGTCGGGGTAAAATCTTCATTGATCCGGTAGCTTTTTGTCTGCAAGTATACTTCCTGTGCAAAGATACGCGGCACCTCGGTTCCTGCATCTGTGTAATAGAATCGTCCTCCGCATTCTTCGGCGATATATTGCAAAGTATCCTGATCGGATTCCGGTCCGACTGCGACGGTGGATGCCGTAATCTTTGCCTGATTGATGCGGTTGATTAGATCTTCATACTGCTTAAATTCATCCTCTCCATCGGTCAAAAGAATGATATGTTTTAACTTCGCATTACTTTTGAGCATCTTTTCATAGGCTTCCTGAAAAGCCGGATAAATGCTGGTTCCGCCGCCGATATTTAACGTGGAAATTTTTTCGCTCAGTGCATCTTTATCTTCTGCTGCCTGCATTGGAATCAACCAGTTGAATGTATCATCGAATGCAAGCACGCCTATATCATCCGTCTTTCGAAGTTCCGACAATGCCGAATCTGCCGCCTGTTTCGCCAGATCGAGATTTGTCATTTTCGATTTTCCTCCGTCGGCCGGGCTGCTCATACTTCCGGAATGGTCCATGACGAGTGCCATCGCCATCTTCGGAATCTCTTTTTCACCGGTCAGATCCATTTTCACCGGAAGCAGTTCCTCGAATTCAGTATCCCGATAGCCGCCTAATGCATAGGAATCCTCACCTCCGATGCAGACAAATCCGCCCGCATAATCTTTGACATAGGACTGCAATGCCTTTGCAAACCCTTTGCGCAGATCGTCATAATAGACGTTTACACTGACAACCGCTTTATAGGGTGTCAACTCACGTACTTTCTGTGGTGCACCGGCCGGGGTAACCACATCATATCCGATATTTGCCGCATCGAGGACCTTTTGAAATTCCTTTGTCTCGCCCGTTTTTCCCTCGATCAGAAGTATTTTTGGTTGTGTTTCTACCTGCGCAAATGTTGCATAGGTATTATTGACTGCAACGGTATCCTGCGCCGGTTCAATCACTGCTTTATAATTTGCAATACTGCCATCTGCCGCTGTTTCTTCAAAGACAAACTCATTTTCTCCTTTTGTCAGGCGCACCTCTTTCTGCTCCTGCAGGTTTCTGCCAAAATACAGAGACAATGTTGCATTTGTCTCGACATTGGATGTCATCGAAACCGAAACCGTATAGCGGTCACCGGTATGAATCACATCCGGTACTTTGACATTGTCGATATAGACTTCCGGATTAGACGATATGGTATCGTCATATTTTAATACCGAAAGCGAAACATCCGCCTCTTTTAATCCTGCCGCTGCAAGGCTCATGTTCCCCGCATTCTCGCTTCCGTCCGTCAATAGAACAAGATGCTTTTGTACCCCTTCATCAAATAAAGAACCTGCACTCTGCACTGCTTTTTCGATATTTGTAGCCGTTGTAATTGGCTGCGTGGACAATCCATAAAAGTTCGGTTCCTCTGTCAAAAATTGTTCCACCTGACTGTCTTTTCCGAAAAGAACCACACCGCAGCTGTTTTTTTTCGGCATGGAATCTATCGTCTGTTTCAAATAGGTTTCCATTTCATCCCGATTTGACTTCATACTGTCTGAAACATCCACAAGAAAAATGGTCTCGTTTTTTGCCTGCTTTTTCGGAATCGTAAGGTCTGCCATTGCAAGAACAAGCACACCCAAAAGCAAGAAACGAATCACCAGATATTGTCTCTTTTTTCCAGAAAAAATCTGTCTGGTATAAACAACCCATTCCACGATCAAAAGAAGCATCACCAACACTAAAATCCATTTTTGCAGGGAATACGTGCCGATTTTTGCCGCTGTTTTGCTGTCTCGATTTTGTGTCAGATTCTCTGCTGCTGTGACATTCGACTCCTCGGCTGTCGGAAAATTCTCGACTGTTTTTATCTCTCCTGTCGTATGCAGCAGAACATCCCCTAACTGCGCCATAAAGATTGGATATTCTGCTTTTAACGCAAAATCGGTATTATGTAGATCAAACCCGATCATGGCGATCTGCTGCTGTTCGAACATGCCATAAAACGCAGCTGTCTTTTTTGCCGCCGTAGAGAAAATGCACGTTCCCCAATCCGGAAGCTGGTATGTATTCGTTTCGGTCACGCCAAACGAAAGATTTGTCATGTAATCTGTGACCTCTGTCTTCTCTGTGGTCAAAGTCGTATTTTTCTCTTTTTTCTGCCCCTGAAACATCGCATTTTCTTCGATGCCGGCATCTCCCACAAACAGGATGGATGCGGTTTTCGGGAGTATGTCATACTGTTTTTGTGTCAAAAACTGTCCGTCAAACACATAGAGATCATAGGTTTCTTTCGTGCTTTCTAAGATAGAGAGATCTTCGGTTTTTACGACTTTTGTCTGCTCTGACAGAGTAAGCGCTTTTTCTAAAAAAACATTTCCTTCGGAGATAAGTAAGATTCGTTTTTCCTGCTTTGGTACGACAACCGTTTGTTGTGTATTATCTTCTTCTAGCGCATCGCTGTTACTAAGCTGCACTTTTAACACACTGTTTTTCTCTGCATCGCAGGCAACCGGATCGAAGTATACCGTCTGTGCTTTCTGCGGTTTGACTTTGATGGTCTGCACCTGTTTTAACTGCTTGTCTACATACAAACTGATATCCTGCGTGCTGGCTTCTTTTCCGAAATTCTCTACCTTGCAGAGTGCCTGCGCCTGCCCGTCCTTCCACTCATAATTCAGATAAGATACTGCGGTATTTTCCGCCTGGCTGTAAACACTGTTTACCTGCAGAGATGCATTCTTATGATTTTTGATCAGCGTTTTCGCATCGAATGCGGTATCGGTATAACAGCATACTTTTACTGCTGCCTTTTGCGGTAATAGAGACTGGACTGCCTGTGCACAAATGTCTAAATTTCCGCTTTCCATGCTCGCCTTTACCTGTCCGAGACGCTGTTTTACGGTAAGCACATCCGTCCCCTGATAGGCAACTGCTGCCGTCGAATCACAGGTGACGATGGTATATTTTGTTCCGTTTGCATGGTTGGAAAGTTCCTTTTTTGCCTGTGCGATGCTCTCTTCCAATCGTGTTTTATCGCCATTTTTCTGGCGCATACTCGCACTCGTATCGAGTACGAAAACCACTTCTTCCTGCGCTGTTTTTTGGTTTTTCAACGCAGGAGAGAGCAGGGCAAAAATCAATAAAAGCAATAAAAACAACTGTAGGTAAAACAGAAACTGGTTTTGAAATTTTTCAAACGGTGTTTTTGCCTCGATATTTTTATATACCTCGCTCCAGAGCATGTTGGATGAAAACGGCTGCGTTTTTGCTCTCTGTTTTAAAATGTATAAGGCCACCAATGCCGGTATCAGAAGTAGAAACAGCAGCGGCCAGATGTATTGTAGTGTCATAACTTTCTCCTTTGGGATTCTAACATTTTACATATCTTTGATTTCTACTATTCGGTTTATCCGGCAAGGTCATCTGAATGAGTCCTAATTTTATAGCCGGATTCAAATAATTTTTACGCAATGTTTCTTTTGATTTCAACCCCAATAGCTCCATAATTGCATTTGCTGTGTATGGCACATCATATTCCATACATGCAAGAAGCCTCTTCACATATTCTGAAACATCCGTATTCGATTTGTTTATCTGCAAAATGACCTCATCCAAAATTTGATCAATTTTCTCCAACATAAATTCTATAAATACATTCGAATTTCCATTCACATGGCAGTTTGCTATGGCTGCATAATAATCCTCCTGAAACTTTTCTATCTGGCTCTCCAATGGAATATACGCAAATACATGACGCCACCTGGAGAGAATCACTGTATGCCAAAGTCGTGCCATTCTTCCGTTTCCATCCGAAAAAGGATGTATAAAAACAAATTCATAATGAAAAACAGCCGACATGATCAGTGGATGTATCTTCCCCTCATTCTTTTTCATCCAAGAAAAGAGTTCTTCCATAAGCTGATTTACCATGTGCGGAGGTGGCGCAATAAAAATACATTGATCTCCCGCAAACACACCTTCCTCTCCTCTTCGAAATACGCCGGATTCTTTTACAATCTGATTTGTCATTATCCCATGTATCTTTTTTAAATCCATAATACTTGACGGATCGATTTCATCTATTTTTTCATAAGCAGAATAAGCATTTTTCACCTCTTGAATTTCCTTTTGTACTCCTAACACCAGATGTCCATTAATAACATCTCTCACTTCGGTTAATGACAGAGAATTTGCCTCAATCTTCAATGAAGAATGAATGGAACGAATCCTATTATTTCTTCTTAAATGCGGTTTTGATTCTAGTTCTTCATGATTACTGATTTTTCCAACTTTTTCTGAAATAGAGGAAACATATTCCAACATTTGATTCGTTATTGTATATGGCGGTATATAATCACTCATTTTATCACCTCATCTTGCTTATTATCTTGCTTACTATCTTGTCGACGATTATATCATAACATAGAAATAATCATCAAAATCACATTCACTCCATTTCCAAATAGATTTCCCAGAAAATGTGCTGTCATCGGTACATACACATTTTTTGTTTTGAAACGAAATCATATTTTTTCAGCGTCCCTGCAACAGCCCATTTCCCTGATGCAGTAATTCCTCAAACAAGTCAGAATCGGAGCGTAAAAACAAATAGGTCGCTCCGTAATGACGCGACAGCTCGACAAGGTGATTCTGCCATTTTTTTCGGGTGTTCTGGTACGTGGCAACCACTTTGTTTGTCATGGTGATCCGCAGCTTTTCATCCGTTTCGATATCCTTTAATTCTAAGGTTCCCTCGTAAATCGGATCACATTCTTCGGGTGCTAAGATCTGAATCAGCACGATCGTCTGTCTGCGGTATGCCAGATATTTGAGTGCCTGCTCGATTCCGTCCCCATCGAGAAAATCGCTGATGATGATCGCTGTCTGCCCATTCTGCATCGGGCGGGACAAGAGGGATTTGCTTAAGGTTGTTTTTCCGTCAAACGTGACCCGCTTTAAGGCATCTAAAATATTCGGAAACGCAGCCCGCCCGGTCAGTCCTTTTCCTTTTGTACTCGTATTTTCCCGCAGTTCATTGATCGACACGCGGTCGAGATTTTGTAGAATCAGATATGACAGTGCCGCCGCAGTCTGCAATGCCATGTCTGATTTCGCTTTTTCTCCGAATGTCATGGAGCGGCTGGTATCCAGAAAAATTTGGTAAACACCTTCTTTTTCTTCCATGAACTGTTTGATGTATAATTTATCTGTACGTCCGTACGCATTCCAGTCAATCCGCCGGATATCATCTCCCGGCAGATACGCGCGGAAATCAGAAAATTCTACCGATGATCCGCGCGCCGAAGATTTTCGGTTTCCACTCATTCCATCCGACAGATGCATGGCAAGTGCCAGACGAAACGCACGCAGACGCTCAAAAAATGCGGGGTCAAAAATCGTTTCTGTCATTTTTTCCTCCTTCCTTAAAAATAACTTCCATCTGCTTTCGTGTTACGTTTCACAAGAATGATACCACTCCCATGACACCACCGATCACAAACATGACTACACTGATCAATCCGAAAATAACAGATAAAAACTTGACGATATACTGTTCTTCTTGCACAAAAACCATCGTTGGATTTTCCTTATTATAACGTAATACCACTGAATCCCCTACGGCAAATTTCCGCCCCGAAGAAGAATAATGACTGGTCTTTCTATACTCTGTCCCGTTTACCCAATACGAATATACCGGCGCATAGGTACGGGATCCATCGCTATGGCAGCATACATACTCCACAACTGTTGCCGTTGTCATACAATCGCACAGCAACGCTTTCTTTTTTCTACTCTTCACCAGAATGATCGGTACGAGTGCAAATATCACACCGATCAGAAAAAACATCCCTGCAATCAGCAAGGTAACCTGTTGATCTTTCATGACGCTTCCTCCCATTCGATCTGCAAAACTAATCCATTTCTTTCTTATATCTCATATACTGCTGCATTCCTATATTACAAAAACATTGCCATATATAGAGGCAGCGTAATCTTCGTATCACTGACTCCCACATTTCCGGAAATCAATTTATATGCATAAGGCGGATTGTATTGTTTGATAAAATTATTTAAAGAAAGCGTTGCACCATTTTTTGCCTTCACTTCCACTGGAATCACACTGCCATCTCGACTAAATAAAAACTCAATTTCCTGTGTATTCTTGTCATTTTTATAATAATTCAAAGTAAATCCTCGTTTGTTTAACAGATCAAACACAAGGTTTTCATAGATTCCGCCTTTTGCCGGTCCCGTCAGTGTATCTTTCAATAGCGCTGTCTGTGTCTCATAGCCATACATGGAAGTTAAAAGTCCGATATCCGTCACATACACCTTAAACTGCTCTGGTTTTTCATAAGCAATCAATGGAAACTGCGGTGTCGAAACATTCACGCACTCTGCGATCATTCCGGCATCCACCAGCCAATTCAGGCAATTCTCGTATCTTCTTGCATTTCCCTCTTTGCTCACCACCTTATATTGAAATTTCGTGTACTCTTTCGCAAGTTGTCTGGGAATCGAATTGTAGCAGTCACTGATTTTCTGCCGCATCGGTGTTGTGGCATAATGCTTGATATCCTCCTTATAACTTTCCATAATTTTCTTCTGTGTTGCATAGACATCTTGATAATTATTGGATTTCAAAAATACATTGACTGCCTCTGGCATCCCCCCTACAACAAGATATTCCCGCAAAAGTGCCATAAACTGTTCATGAATCCCAAACTCCACTTTTTCTTTCTGTAAAAAAGCTTCGCGCAGTATCTCCACTGCCTGTTCACTTTTCCCGACTGCCCATAAAAATTCCTCGAAATCCAGTGAATACATATCCATGGTTCTCTCATATCCTACCGGAATGGATGCCATTTCCCGATAATGTAATCCCAATAATGAGCCGGATGCAATCACATCATAAGAATCATCGATTGCCAGAAATTTTAATGCAGTTCTGGCATTCGGACATTCTTGAATCTCATCTAAAAAGATCAATGTATCGTGTTCTATAAAATGAACATTTTTTACATACAAAGATATTTTTTTATAAATTTCTACTGCTTCCAGAGAGCCATCAAAAATTGCTTTATATTCTGGATTCTGGTAAAAATTTAAATAGATATATGCCGCATACTGTTCTCTTCCAAATTTATCTATAATAAATGTTTTTCCGATCTGCCTGGCTCCTTTTACCAAAAGACACTCTTTATTCTTTGTGTTTTTCCAGTTTAAAAGTGCATCATAAATTTTTCTTTTTAACATAACAAAAACCTGCCTTTTCTTAAATTTATACGCTTAAATCTCATAAAATCAATCGCAAAGAGACTCCAAAAGTATCTTTTATTTTATCTTTTGTATCTCTTTACGTCAATAGATAACGCATCTTTTTTGACGATGTTTTTTGTTTTTTTGCACTTTTTTTGATGATAATTCTTTTGTTTTTTGCACTTTTCTCTTGATTTGTTTTGTTCTAATACTTATAAGTGTAAATCGTACACCGCTTCCCATTCTCCACACTCGCATCTAAAAGTTCGAGCGTTTTTGGATCGTTTTCGATATGTAGATCACACTTGGAACCATCCTCAAAGGAAACCGTCAGGTCGGTGCAGATTCGTTTGTTTGCTATCTGCGACTCAGAAATTGTTTTTTCCGTCACACTTGCCTGTTCCGGAAAAAGATTGCAAAATTTTGCGTTCGAATCAAAGTTCCCTTTCCCGGTATCGATGCTTTTTTCCCCTTCAAAATTCTCATAGGAATAGGCTTCCGGTATCGGCATTTGGTCGATATCTTCTAATGAAATACTCGTCTTTTCTACTGTATTTTTTCCACAGCCAAGAAACAACATGCCTGTCACAAAAACAGTCCCCAGCGTTACCATAATTTTTGATTTTTTCATGTCTTATTCCACCTTTCCGTCTTTTCTTTTACAGACAAGCGCACTGATCAGAAATCCGATCACACCGCCTAGTGCCGCCGTCCCGATAAACAACAGTACGAATTCTGCCATAAAATTGGTACGAACATTCGATATGATTTCGCAAACCACATACACAAGCAGACTGATTCCTGCTGCCACCATGCTTTTTTTCGTTTTCCTTAACATCATGCCAACCCACACTGCACACACCACACCAATCAGCAAAAAAATCACACTGTCTGATTCCAACAACTCCTGCAAAATTGAAAAATACCTCATACCCATTCCTCCTTTTATACTCCACTTACTCCAACTGATTTACTGAAATTCCTTCAAAATTTCTTTCTTTATCCGCTGATAATCCTCTGCGACCTCATCCTTATGTTTCTGTAACTCAGAATCCAGGTCCATAAAATCGACACTGTTTTGATATCCTGCTTTTCCCCAATATAACGCATTCTGATCGTAATCATACAACAGATGATCCACATCCGAAATGGAAAAGTCCTCTCTCAAGGTAAGCGTCTGCGGAGAAGTAAATACCACTTCTATACAGCAGTTTTTTTGATTTGGAAGCTCTTTTTGCGAAATCTTTTGTGGTTTGAATCTATGACCACCACAATTTATAAGCTGACACTCAAAATCCGCGTAAAGCTCCGATGCGGTATCCCCACTCTTTTTCTCTCCCTCTGCATAAAGATTCGTTTCTAAGATGTACGCTTGTACCGGCTCGATTCCATACTCTAGTGTATCATCCTGCATCGAATCGTTCTCTCCTACCAGATAGATTCCGGTAAAACAGATCATAAAAGAGAGCAGCAAAGCCAAAAAAGAATGTACCGATTTTTTCCAGTTTTTTTGAATTTCCCAAACTACTGTATAGCAGATATACCCCGCCAACGTTCCATACGCATTCATCAAAATATCATCTATTTCTGAAAAACGTCCGCCAAATGCCTGCAGCAATTCAATAAAACCAGACGTCAAAGCTCCGATCAAAAGTGCTTTTTTCCAACTCCATTTTTCCGAAGGAAATACGATCGGCAGTAAAAAACCATACGGCACAAACAGAACACAGTTTAATATGACCGGAACAATCGAGCTATTGATAAAAGGAATCAGATGACAGCTCAAATTCTCCAATCCAAACTTTAACTCAAAAATACCGGTAATCTGTAAAAGTTCCATGATATAGACGCAAAACAGATATTCTGCCAGCCACTTCCAAGAAACAGCTTTTCGTTTTCGTATAAGAAACAAGAAAAGAAGAAGCACCACATACACAATCGTTCCTTTGGCAAAAGCTGATTTCAGCATCCATATGCTTTTTATAATATCATTCGAAATATAACCGATATAATCACTCACATTTCTCCTTCTTTCCTTACACTGTCTTAATATTCTCGATGATCTGTTGTACCACGCCGTCCGCCGTCATTCCATCGGAAAGCGCCTCAAAATTCAGACTCAGCCGATGCCGCAGTGCCGGATATGCCACGAATCGAACATCCTCAAACGAAACGTTATAGCGTCCTTCTAAGAATGCACGTGCTTTCGCAGTTTTAATGATTGCCTGCGCCGCACGCGGGCTGGCTCCGGTCTGCACGTATTTTTTCGTGATTTCCGGTGCATCGGTACGTTCCGGATGCGTATCCACAACAATCGATAGTGCATAATCCATGACCGCATCCGACATCGGCATCTCCCGGATCAACTGCCGGATCTCGATGATTTCTTCACCAGTTAAAACCGAATTCAATGTCACTTTTTTATTGGTAACCGTCAGATCCATGATCTGTTTTAATTCTTCTTTACTCGGAAACTCCACCAGAAGTTTTAATAGAAAACGGTCTAACTGCGCCTCCGGCAGCGGATACGTTCCCTCGTTTTCAATCGGGTTCTGCGTGGCGAGCACCAGAAACGGCTGCGGCATCGCGTAGGTTTCTTTTCCTACTGTGACCGTTTTTTCCTGCATCGCCTCTAGCAGCGCGGACTGCGTTTTCGGTGTCGCTCGGTTGATTTCATCTGCCAACACGATATTCGCAAAAATCGGTCCTGGCTGAAACTCAAACACATTATTTCCGTCTTTCTTGATGATCAGATTCGTACCTGTCACATCCGCCGGCATCAGATCCGGTGTAAACTGAATTCGGGAAAACGAAGTCGATAACACCTTCGAAAATGCTTTTACCAGCTCCGTCTTTCCCAGTCCCGGCACACCCTCTAACAGGACATTTCCATCTGCAAGCACTGCCAAAAGCACCTGCCGGATGATCTCTTTTTGTCCGATGATTCCTTTTGCGATTTCTGCCTCACATGCCTTCACTTTTTCTATCATGTTCTGAATATTCTTCTCGTCTATCATCTCAACCTCCTAATTTAATCCCGAAAAATACTGCTTGATCTTTTCTTTCATCTCCGCCGGATACTGCGCGCGCTCCGTCTGCTGCAACGCCTTCTGTTTGTACTGGGCAGACACTTTTCCATATTCCACTCTATCGCCTTCCCATCCGTTTGTTTGCTCTGATTTTTCACGCTGACTATCCGTCTCATTTCCATTTGCTTTTCCGGTTAAATTCTTGTCATCTCCCACCTTTCCTTTCGGAATCGTGATGGGCTCTCCCTCCTGGAGTTTCCCTTCTTTTCCTTCCTTTCCTCCACGATTCCAGCCCTGACCATGGCCGGATTCGTTTCCTTGTCCGGTCTCGCCAGTTCCTTGTCCAGCATCTCCCTGACCATTTGCTCCAGAGCCAGTATTTCCTGTTCCACTGCTTCCCTGTTCATTGTTATTTCCCCCATTCTTTCCCTCTGTATTGTTCGTTTCCGATTCTTTCCCAGAAGATGCGCCGGACGAACTTTCCCCGCTTGCTTGACCGGATGACCCGTTTTGTCCCTGCCAAGCAGACGCATTCTTTGATGCATCTGTATTTTCAGAACTTCCAGTTTGTCCCTGCTTTTGCTGTTGGTTCGCTATCTGCTGTTCCTGGCCGCTCTGTCCGGCTTTTTCCCCTGCCCTCCTGGCCTCTTTTTCAAGCATCTTTGCAAGGTCTTTCTTTTTTGTCTGCTCCCCTGCACTCTGCAATTTTTTCTGCAAACGCGCTTGTGCCTGCTGCAGCTGCTGCTTCGTTTTTGCCTCTTTAAACTGCTTACGTGCGGTCTCAAACATTTCTTTTACTGCTGCACACTCTTTTTTCGACAGCCCTGTTTGTTTTTCCAGTTTCTTTTCCACTTTTTTTAAATGGGAATCCTCCGCCTTTTTTTCTTTTACAAGTGCATATTGCTCGGATGCCGTCTGGCGTGCTGGTGTCTCCAAAAATTGACTTGCCAGACACAAAAGTGTTAAAAAAGTGAACAGGCATACCCACTTTTTCGAAACAGAAATTGGAAACTGTTCTTTCACCGAAAATGTTTCCATCTGCCGACATGCATCTGCTTTCTGCAAACCGGCAAATACATTGTCTTCTCCAACCAGCGCAAAGGCTGTTGAAAATTTTTCCTGATAGCCGCGGCTGTCCGCCAAAAGTGCCGCTTTTTCTCTCGTGGGTGTTTTTCGAATTCCCCAAAACAAACCGATCAAAACAGAAATCAGCAGAACTCCGATTTCTATCTGATAAACCGCATAAAATGGAATCAGACACGATACCAGCGAAAGGAACAGACATACTCCGACGCCTACGATCATTGATATGCCGACGTAATGAATCAGACATTGCAGTCGCAGCCTTCGGCGGATTTTCTGAATAAATTCCCGGATTTGTTTTTCTACGTCATCCATAGGCACCTCCCCTTACTTTTGTTTTCTCTTTTCCCCAGGATTTAACCGCATTGCAGCGATACGCAAAAATACGTATGCAATGATCAGATTACACACAACCGTAAACGGAATCCAGACCGGATAAAGTTTCTCCAAAATCAAAATACTTTTTCCGGTGTCTGCCATGATTTCTGCCATTCCTGTTCCATAAAGCATCTCTGGGAAAAAATCAAAAAACGGAGCATATGGATTCAACACCAGCCAAAAACCTGCTGCCCCCAGATTCGCATGTCCTGAACCTGCCACTACTGCATCTACTTTTGCTGAAACAGTTAAGGAAAATCCCACGATCGTCACAATGATGATACCGATACCGATCGTCATTGTAATGATGCTGGAAATCACCGATTTTTTTACCAGACTCGAACAGAAAATTCCAACACTTCCGACATACATTCCGATGTAAAACAACAGCAAAAGAAATTCCACCAGTTTCCACCAGCTGATTCCGCCAAAAAGCAGCGGTACTGACAACACCGGTATACTAGAGATCAAATACATCAAAACCACCGCCATCGTCGCCTGCAGTTTTCCAAATATGATTGCCATCGGTTTCATCGGAGTTGTCAGCATCAGATCCAGTGTCTGTCTCTCCCTCTCTCCGGATATGGAACCAGATGTCATGATCGGCACGAGCAGACTTAACAGAACGCATTCCATTGCTGCTAATATCGGAAACAGTCTGACCACTCGATCGTATGCATAACCGCCTCCAATATCACTTTCGATCGAAAGAAAATTGAAAAACACGATCAGACCAAGTGCCACATTTACACCCAGAACTGCCCATGACATCCGTATACTGCGCGCGCCTGTCTTTAATTCTTTTTGTAAAATCGGATTTTTTCTCATGACGCCTCTCCTTTCGTAATCTCCAAAAATACAGATTCCAAATCTTCTTTTTCCCGATAAAACTGGCTGACCAGAATCTGTCTTTCCAACAGATGTTTTAATACCTGTGCCGCCTGTGTCTCATCGCCCGCAAACGTTACCAGTATCTCCTCCTCTGTAAATGTTACTTTCTGCACCAGAGGCTCTTCCTGTAAAATTGTAGAAATATAATCGTGAAATGCTTCTTTTTCCATCTCCGACGAAAACGCCCGGATCCGAATCGGCTGCATTCCCTGACTCTTTTGCATGACCTCGTCCACAGAACCGCTCACAATCAGATGTCCATGCTCCATGATTCCGATATTTGTACACATTTCCGCCAGCTCCGGAAGAATATGGGAACTAATCATAATCGTTTTTCCCATCGCACTTAAGTTTTTCAATACTTCTTTCATCTCAAACCGCGCACGGGGATCCAACCCCGAATTCGGCTCATCCAACACTAAGAGATTTGGATTGTGGATCAACGCCCGTGCTACACAAAGACGCTGCTTCATACCGCGGGAAAGGTGATCGACAAATTCCTCTTTTTTATCACTGAGATTCACAAGCTCTAGCAGCCCCTCAGAAACCGCGTCTACCTCCTTGGCCGTCATTCCATACATAGTTCCATAAAATTCCATGTATTCCATCACTTTCAGATTATCATACACACCGAAAAAATCCGGAACATATCCAATTTTTCGTTTTCTCGCATCTAAATCTGCTCCCGCATCGATTCCTTCGATCAATACGTTTCCCTCCGTCGGTGCTAAAAGTCCGCAGATCATACGCATTGTCGTCGTTTTTCCCGCTCCGTTTGGTCCGACGAAACCAAAAATTTCTCCCTTTCCGATATGTAGATTTAAATGGTCAACGGCCAAAAACGTACCGTATTTTTTTGTCAGATTTTGAATGGTGATCATTTACTCTCCTCCTTTCGCCGCAATCCGAGGCATTCTTGCATAGCCGTCATTTCCACCGCTCGGAAGTCTGTACTTCAGAATCAGTGTTCCATGATTGAGATACCGCTGCAATTCCTCTTTTGACAAGCTCTGCTGATCTGTAAAAATCGGCTCAAATGTGTCTTTCTCGGCATTATACGCCATCACTTCCGCAAAATCGCCATCCCCTGATGTTTCACCGAAGGACTGATCGATCAATTCAGAAATCTGATCTTTCTCCTCAAACGCATAGGTCACTTTCACATCATCATAAAGATATATGGTTGTTCCTTCTTTGTCTATTTCCCCTTCTTTTTCTGTCTCTTTCTCTGAAATATCAGGATAATAAACACCTGTTATATCCGAATAGTCTGCCTCAAACGACTGATACAAGACCCCACAGGATGATGCGATGATCTGATCTTTCTTTAGCACATTGCAGTCATAGCCCTCCATCTGTGCCCAGACACATCCCATTTTACTTTTCCCGTTCGCTCCATAGGTATCCGACTCTTCTAAAAAGGCATCGATCTGCTGATTGCGCTTCAGCACAGCATCCTTGTTTCCATCCATCATTTTTTCGTAATAATCGTACAGGACAATCTCCCCGTTTTCTCTTAAAAGTTTTTTCGGATCGATCTCTACCGATTCTCCTTTTTTCAGATTTCCCGCCGGATAATATCGATTTTCAAAGCAGACAATCACATCCTTCAGATCATAATTAGTCTCATTAGTCACTGTACCAGAAAATCCGTCTGTCTTACAGTCAAGATCTAACTTTATCTCGCCAATGTCATTTTCCCCTACCCGTCTCATTGACAGCCATGTATTCGAAAACGAATCTTTATTTTGTATCTCCCATTCTGTCTGTTCTCTGTTCTTTTGCAACAAGACATCATACTTTGGTTTTCCTTTGTTTTTTTCTTCGTTCTCCATAAAATAATATCCGAACGAATAATCGGAAGTGACCTGCGGATTCTGAAATCCTTCTTCTGCTGTAAACCGATAAGTTTTTACATTTGGACAGATCACATCCGCAAACACGGTTTCATTTTTCTGTCCACCATTTACCCATGCCACAGAAAAAGTATTTTGCAGCGGTTTCTGAATCCGGTAGATACTGCCGACTCCATAAAATACCAGTAAACACACAACCGCAGTCAGCGGAATCGCAGCCCAGATCCATTCTTGTTTTTTCCATTTTTTTAAGATCAGATACAGAACCGGTCCTACCAGAAAAACGTATACCAGAAGTATCCCTCCGATTAATACCGCACCTGGTTTTTTGACATCATCGATCATCTGTGCGATGGATGCTCCGTTTTGCAGATCATACCCCGAACTCTGATAAGATGCATTATTCTGCAAAATTTCTTCTAGCTCCGGCTCTGCAGCAGAATTGATCAGAAGTGATGCCATCTGTTGATTCTGCGGCGAATCGGAAATCGGCTTCATTCCAAGATCAAACGCAAGCACCACCATCGCCCCTAATCCATATTGCTTTTTAAATGCCACCGCATCATCGCAAAAATTTTCCAACGGTTTGGCATCGTTCACCTGTACAGAAAGGGTATCCACATCTTCGATTTTCTGCAGCTTTTCTGCTTTTGTTTTTCGATCTGTCTCTGTCCAGGTCAGTGTTTGTTTTTGAAGCGTATCAAATGTTCCGCTTAAAAAATCATCCGTAAATAAATGCAGTACATTTTGATAATTGGCTCCTGTGCCAAGCAGAAGAATTCCTCCTTCGCTGACCCATTCTTTGATCGCCTGATACTGCTCTTTGGAAAGATTTGCCGTATCATAATTATCGATCAACAGATACTGCACATTTCGTAGTGTCTGGGAATCTGTCGGAAACGTATCCGCCTGTAACTCCAACATACTGACCGTTCCGGTATATGTACGAATTTTCGCTTTGGCTCCATCAAAATAACTCAACGCACTATAATCATCACTTAAAACTCCCAACATCACATTGCTGCCCATTGATTTTAAACGAAGCGTGTCTTTTTCTTCATAGACAAGTTTCTTGTTTTTATCATACAATTCGATCCACAATTCGCGTGCTGGTTCGATCGTCATGCTGACTGTTTTTTCCGTATCCGCCGGAAGCGTCACGTTCTCTGCATACGCAACTACCTTTTTCCCTTCCTCATCCGAATTGTACGGCGTTAGACGAATCTGACCACTGAAGTCTTCTTTACTCTTCAGTTTTACCGTCACAGGCGCCGGATTGTCGTAATTCGCATACCCATTCAGTCCATATGCCACATTGACCGAAATATCCTCATTTTTTTTCGTCACTTTACGCGTCTGATTCTGTGTTTTCGCCTGCACCGGAAGTGGAACAAGCAAAACTACCAGCAGAAGCAAAAGAAGACAGTTCCTTTTTTTCTTCATAAACATACTCCTTTTTCTCATTACCTTTTACAAGTTTTACCGATATAGCTATACACAACTCTGTATCAAAAAAGGCTTTTTGAAACAATCGGTATCTTTCTATCTCTATCATACCATTTTTGTTTCCAAAAGCCTTTAAGATTTTTTAAATATTTTCAGAAATTTCTTAAGAATTTTTAAAGATGATTCCATTTGCCATCCAATCGACAAATTTGGCTCCAATTCCGTTTCCGATCGCGATCATAATAATCGCCTTTATATACGCAGACACATTCCCTGCCGCAAGCAGATAAAAAGAATCCGCAATACTATGCTCAAATCCGCATAAAATAAACACCATTACGCAGAGGATCGTCAAAATCGCATTCTTTTTTTCTTTTGTTCCAAAATAGATCAGCATCCCGCAGAAACTTCCGAGGATTAAAAACGACAACGCAGAATTTGAAAGTTTCGCATCAGCAATTTGTTTCATCGGATCGATGATTTTTCCATACACCGGTGTCAACTGAATCAGAAAATACATCGCTATACATCCAATCATATTTCCCACTAAATAAATAATACTGTCGATCAGTGTAGAAACGGAATCGATCACACCGATTTTTCCTGTATATAGATTTAACCCATACTGCAAAATTGCAAGCAATCCAACTGAAAACAAAAAGGATCCGACCACTTTATCTTCCACAGACAGATAGCAGATACATCCGATTGAAATGGCAATCCCCGCTAAGATGGATTTCAAAAAATTACATTCTTTCCATGCTTGTAAATTGAGTTTCATATTTCTCTCCTTTTCTAAAAAGCCCCTCATATCACTTTATCTTTCATTCTAGTATGACGGATATCACGAATCTTGTCAAGATACCCAAATCCGATAAACACGGTAAACGCAAGCTTTTCTGTTTTTGTTCATTTTTTACGCTTTATATGAGTGTAAGTCTTTGCGGGTTCTACTTTATTGGCCTCCCACTATGTTATCTTTTCCACTACTTTTTGGGCATTTTGACGAAAAATATCTCAACCATGGGGGCATCCTACTCGGACGTTTCCGGTATCCGGCAGGAGGCAAGGTGCGGGGTGGCTGAAACAAAAGT
>JBJENW010000086.1:0-1879 GCA_051880395.1 Lachnospiraceae bacterium
AGACAATAAAGTTTCTGTAGGAGACAAAGGACTGAACAGTGCTAAAGTGTGCAAGATCCGGATCCCGGAAGATGCAGAATGTGAGAAGTCTTTTCTTTCGGAAGATGAATACCTGCGAACAGAAGATATTTCAAGTTTTTGGACACTGCAGGAAGATGATATTGTTGTTCGGGGTATTTGTGATATTGAAATTGAGAAGCCAGCGGATCTGAAAAATAAGAATGTGAAGTATTTTAAGATAACTTCCTGGTCGGATAATCAGTTCGGAGGTCTTCCGCACTGGAGGATTGGAGGCAAATAGGTTTGGCTGCTAAGAAAGATTTCAAGATTGTGACTCCAAGGGGCTGCGCTTACACTTCAAAGAGCAAGAGTGGAAAAGTGACTGCGAAGCTGAAATGGAATGAGGGATTTGCCCCGAAGAAAAAGAAAGATTTTACAAGAGCACAAGAATTTGTAGATTCAGAATGCATCCGGTATATGGAGCCTCTTGCTCCAAGATTAACGGGTGCAATGATCAAATCAGCCACTCTTGGTACCGTTATCGGAAGTGGGGAAATTGAATATCTGGCGCCTTATGCAAGACGTCAGTATTACGAACACAAGGATAAATCAAGATGGTTTGAGAGCATGAAAGCACAGCACAAAGAAGCCATACTGAAAGGAGCTGAGAGAATTGCCGGCGGCTAAACCGATCATTGAAAGTATCAGAGATTATATTTTGACATGTGATTTTCTGAATGAAGGGAAAGTCAACGTTGATTACCTACCGGATGAAATGAGTTACTCCATTGAGCCAATCGGAGGAGATCCGATTTACAAGCAATACACAGACGGGACATGTATGAAGCAGTTCCAGTTTGCGCTTATGTCCACAGAGGCATATGACGGAGATGCCAGAACAGCAATTGCCGCAAGTGGATTCTATCAGTTTTTTGAAGAATGGATTGAAAAAAATAATATGAATGATATCTATCCGGAATTAGAGGGACATAGCCCGGTCCGGATAGATGTACTCCAAAGTGGCTATCTGTTTTCTACAGAAGCGGACCTTGGAAAATATCAGATACAATGCAGATTGATTTATGAATAACAGAAAGGATGATGAGATATGGCAGGTGAAGCACAGACTGCAAAATTGGTTGGACGTCATAAACGAATTTCATTCATGGAAACATCAGATTCGACATTTACAAGAATGACGGCTTTTACTTCTCTCGGAGATTCAAAAGAACCAAAAGAGTATTCCCGTCAGTATGTGGATGAGCAGACGGAAAGAACAGATGTCGTTGGATATGCAACAGGGGTTTCATATGAGTTTGATCTACATACCAACACTCCGGTGCATGCAAGGCTTGCATCAATTTCCGATGATGAAATTGTTGGCACTGATGCACAGGTGAAGATTGTTACAGTAGATCTCTATGAAGAGGGAGCAACAGATACCACTGCTCCGGCCAGACTCCGTACATACAGTGTGATCCCGGATAATAGTGGTGACAGTACAGATGCCTTAACTTATGGAGGGACATTTAAAGCGGCTTCTGAGATTACAAAAGGAACTGCAACTACCACAGATGGCTGGAAGACATGTACATTTGCGGCAGAAGCAGAGTAGTAAAAAGAGAGGAGTGAGCCTATGAGCCTTTGGAAATTTGGAAGATTTGAAGCAGAAGTGGATTTTACAGATGCTGATTTTTTAGACCGTTTGTTTTATGCAAAAAAAGAATTGCAGAAAGAGATGGGGAAAGTTCCTAAAACAGGGAAAATCAGTGATGCTGTTCGTGCACAGTGTGCGTGTTATTATTCTTTCTTTGATGCCCTATTTGGAGATGGAGCAGGAGAAGCGATGTTCGAAGGAAAAAATAGCATGTCATTATGT
>JBJENW010000086.1:1979-3416 GCA_051880395.1 Lachnospiraceae bacterium
AAAAATCTTAAGCCGGCATTTTCTTTTCAGGAAGATGCTGGCTGTATTTATACGGCTTTTGTTGATTGCTATGGAATTGATCTGCAGACGGTTCCATATATGCACTGGTGGAAGTTTAAGACGTTATTTGATGGGCTTCCGGAGAATACAGAGATTAAGCAGCGTATGATGTATCGGACCATAGACGCCAATTCTATTAAAGATAAAGAAGAGAGAAAAAGAGTGAAACGCATCCAGAAGAAATTTGCTCTACACAAAAAGAAGCGATTTGTGGATGATTATGAAATTGGAGATGCTTTTGCATGATAGGAAAGAAAAAGGATAAATACATATCGCAGATACCTGTTGAGAGAGAATGGTATCTATGCAGGAAATGCGGACAACGCCTTCTTATATACGACGATACTGCAAAATGCCGAGGCGTCTATATGAAATGTAAAAGATGCGGATGTGAAAATGAAATAAAAATATAAAGCATATGTGAGCCTGTGAGCCGTGCTGATCAGAAAGGATGATGAGTATGGCCACAGATGGGCATTTGAATTTTGATACAAAAATTGATGAATCCGGATTTAATGCAGGCATCAGTAAATTGATGGGACTTGCGACTAAAGGATTTACAGCAATTACAGCCGCAGGAGCTGCAGCATTTGGAGCCATTACGGTGGCTTCTTTAAAATCCGTGGCCAGCCTGGAACAGAATGTTGGCGGTGTTGAAACACTGTTCAAAAAAAGTGCGGATACTGTGATTGAAAATGCAAACAGGGCCTACAAGACTGCGGGCATGTCGGCAAATGAATATATGTCAACTGTTACAGGCTTTTCGGCATCACTGCTCCAGTCTCTTGGCGATGATACGAAGAAAGCTGCAGCGTATGCAGACAGAGCTATTGTGGATATGTCTGATAATGCAAATAAGATGGGCACTGACATGGAGCTTATCCAGAATGCATATCAGGGGTTTGCAAAGCAGAACTATACAATGCTTGACAATCTGAAACTTGGTTATGGCGGAACCAAGACAGAAATGGAGCGTCTGATTAAAGATGCTTCGAAAATGAAAGATGTGCAGAAAGAGCTTGGAGTGACAGTAGATGAAAGCAGCATGTCTTTTGGAAATATTGTCAATGCAATCAGTGTCATGCAGAAAAGCATGGGAATTACAGGAACGACGGCTAAAGAGGCTGCTACAACCATTGAAGGCTCAGTAAATTCCATGAAAGCAGCATGGGATAACTTCCTGAATGGATCTGGCACAGCTGAAGAGTTTGCAGATGCATTTGGAGTGGCTGCAGATAATATTATTAAAAATCTGGGAGAGATCGTCCCTAGATTGATTACTACAATTCCGACAGTCGTAGAATCAATTTATGACCATATGGCTGAACAGCTTGAAAAGAATGGTCCGGACTTCGCTGATCAGGCAGGAGCCGTCAT
>JBJENW010000087.1:0-19758 GCA_051880395.1 Lachnospiraceae bacterium
GTTGTTCAACGGTCAAAAAACAGCAAAGGCATCGCAGAACTGCCCGTCGGAACTTGACTTCATTTCTGTCAAAGCCACTCTGTAAGATGCCGCCCTGTGTTCTGCGCCTGCCCGAATCCCGGAAACGTCCGCCCAGGAATCCCCTCGGTTGAGATATTTTTCGCGTCCTGCCTTTTTCAAAGAGTAGTGGGGCCGATAAAGTTTCGGGTGACCAACACCGTCCCGTCCGCACACTTACGCTCATATAAAACGTAATGTGTGAACAGAAACTATAAATCGTTTCTCATCGGAACCATTCCTTCATTGTGTCTAAAACTTTTACCAGTTCTTTCTCTTGAATCACATACGGCACCATCGCATATATATAATTTAAAAATGGACGTGCAAATACACCTCTCTCATAAGCAAACTGCTGATATCCCTGAACCGACTTTGGATCATACACTTCCACGCAGACACATCCCCCCATGATTCGTACCTCCTTGACTTTTGGACTCGTGAATCCGTTCATCTCGCGACGTGTAATTTCCTCAATTCGTTTGATTTTAGACATGTAATCCTGCGTTTCAAAAAGTTCTATGGATTTCAATGCTACACTGCATGCAAGTGCATTTCCCATAAACGTTGGTCCATGCATCAACGCATGCTCCGGTTCGTTATCATAAAATGCGTCAAACACCTTTTTATTCGCTACCGTGACTGCATGACCAATATATCCACCCGTCAATGCTTTTCCAAGAACAAGAATATCCGGCAAAACTTCATCTGCCACAAACCGATATCCGGTTCTTCCAAATCCGGTTGCCACTTCATCAAAAATCAATAACACCTCATATTCATCACAAAGCTCACGGGCGCGTTTCAAAAATGAAATGTCATACATACGCATGCCACCCGCCCCTTGCAATAGTGGTTCCACGATCATACAATTTAAACTGTCATGATATCGCCGAAACGCTTCCTCCAATGCGCCTATTTCTGTTGGAATATGAATCACATCTTTCTTTTCCTTAAACGCAAAATGATAATCCTCATCGTCGCCCACTTCCATCGCTTTAAAGGTATCTCCATGATAGGCATGTTCCAATGCCAGCACTTTTGTTCGTTCCAAATCCCGGCTAATACTTGTGATTCCATGATGACTCTCTTCTAACGCAAGCACACTGAGTCGTGTATCCCGTTTATTCACCGAATATTGCAATGCCATCTTCAACGCCACTTCCACTGCCACACTTCCAGAATCGGAGAAAAAACAATAATTCAAATCGCCCGGAAGCCAGCTTTCTAACTTTTCCGAAAGTTTCTGTACCGGCTTATGTGTGAGGCCGCCCAACATCACATGCGAAAAGCAATCTGCTTGAGATTTTATCGCCTCTGTCAAGACCGGATGCTTATATCCATGAATCACACTCCACCAGGAAGATACCGAATCGATCAATTTTTGATCTTTCGTATAAAGATATACTCCCTCTGCATCTATAATTTCATAAGGTTCTTTCATTGTTTTCATTTGCACATATGGATACCAGATCATACCATCTCTCCTATCTATCGTATTAGTCTCTAAAAACTGCCGCTAAATCTTCTACGTTTACATCCAAATCTCTATCGCCTTGCCGGACTTTCGCAATCGTTGTTATTCCTGTCAGTTGTTCACACATTGCAATATTATCCTCGTCTAATCTCTCACCCGGATGATAGTGATTATAAATAATTCCTTGAATCGGAATCTGACGATGTCTCATATATTCCACCGTCAACACCACCTGGTTGATGGTACCCAGACCAGCATCTGCCACCAGCAGACAGGATAAATCTAACTCTCGTATCACATCTTCCAATTGAAGTTTTACCGTATCAAAACGAAGTGGACAAAGAATGCCGCCACTTCCTTCCATGAGTACATACTCATAAGCTTGACAAACCTTTGCAAATTTCTCTTTTACAACATCCATCTGCACCGGATTTCCCTCTATTTTTGATGCTAAATGCGGCGAATACGCATGTTCATATATATAAGGACACATCTCTTCTAATGATTGCTCTATGCCAGACGTTTCTTTTACGAAAAGCGCATCCCCAGGTATCAGGCTTCCATTTTCACGTCGCTCGTTTCCACTCATAGCTGCTTTAAAATACGCTGTTTTTCGTCCGTTTTCTTTTAATTTTTTTGCGATCAAACCACTCACATACGTTTTTCCTATGTCTGTTCCTGTTCCCGTTATAAAAATTTTCTTACTCATTCCATGCTCCTTATTCCATATATCCTGCTTTTCTTAATATCGGTTTCAATCTCTTTGCGATAAACGCCGCAAGAATACATAAACATACATCTCCCGGTGCCGCCAGAATAAAGCAATAAAGAAACAACGGTCCAATTCCGATCGGTGTGTTTATGACATAATTGCAGATTACGTAATAATATGCCATTCCTGTGATATAGACAATTGCCATTCCAATAAAATTAGCCGCTAATATTCCTCCAATCGTCCATCTTTTCAGATGTTCGGCAAAATACCCGGTGACAAAAGCGGCTATCACAAACCCTATCAAATACCCAAAACTTGGTTTGAAAATATACCAAATCCCACCACCTTCTGTAAATACCGGAAGTCCTGTCAAACCGAGTAAAACATATACGCCTACACTACATGCCCCCTTCTTTGATCCAAGTAAAAGACCTGCCATCATTGTAAACAAAAATTGCAATGTAAACGGACAGACCGGTATCGGTATCTTAATAAATGCGCCAACAGCCGTTAATGTCGTAAAAAGCGCACACAAAATCAGATCTCTGGTCTGAATTCTTGGTGCTATACAGTTTCTTGTTTCATCTGTGTTTTTTGTGTTTTGTTCCATTTTGCCCTCCTATTGTTAACTTTTAAATATTTTACAGTTAACCTTTCAGAAGTATATCAAACGCGCCATTTATTGTCAACTTTTTTCTTTAGTTAGTTAACTTCCGGCTTAAAAACATTTACACTTCGCACACGATGTGAAAACAAACTATTATACACGAAACCAGACAGTTTGCTGTGTTTTTGCCCGCTATCTCCCTGACAAGTGATAGGTGTTGCATAAAATAAAAAATCCGCGATACCGATTTATTTGCGATATCGCAGATTTTTTATTTCTCTTTTTTATTTTTGTTCTTTTTCAATCACACACGTATGTTTCTTCGTTTCCTTATCATAATTAATTCCTACCAAAAGCAGATTGCCGTGATACTCTTTGAGTTTTTCCGGATACCGTTTCTCTTTGATCTGTGCCAGTGCGCCCTCTGCGGATTTGTCGTACTTTAACTCCAAGACCAGTGCCGGTTTGTCCGAATATTTTTTCGGGAGATAGACCATGTCAGCAAAGCCCTTGCCGGACGGGAATTCACGGATCTGTGTGTATTCTTTTCTGGCGTTATAGTATGCAAGAGCTATGACACAACTCAGGGAATTCTCATCGTTGTAGGATAGAATCGATGTGTTTTCGCTGTGAGCTTCGTCAAGTAACTGCGCCACGGTGTCGGCATCCTGATTCCAGGTTGCTTCCAAGAGATGATCTGATTTTTCCAGTGATTCGATGACATCCTTCCATTTGCAGCTTTTGATTGCGCGGACAAATTCCGCACGAATTTCTGCATTTGGAATAAATACCTGCTGTCTTTCATGTTCATAGGCCAGATACCCCAGATGAACGAGCAGCGTCAGTACATCATCTCTGCTTTCAAAGGTTGTCATATCATTCTGAAATGTCTCGGTATCAATCGTGATTTTCTCCCCAGCCAGCATTTCCACAATCGCATCTTTCAACCCGTCGTAGTTCAGATCCAGATAGATTCTTAACGCTTCATATGTCTCTGTCTGCGTCCAGTAGCTGGAAAATTCCCGAAAAAATAGGGAATCCACAACTGATTTCGGATTATAAACATGCAGACCATTCGGGAAAATATAGCCGTCATACCAGCTTTTCATCGTATCAAAATCTACCTGATAATTCCGGCACAATTCTTTGACTTCCATTTCTGTGAAACCGATATATTCTGCAAATATACGCGGAACGGTCATCGAATACTCTGCGAACATATTCAGCGCAGAATGTGTTCCATACTTCTTGATTGGCAATATCCCCGTCATGTAAGCAAGAGACACATACGCTTTATCCTTTAGCAGATTCCGGATAAAATCCAGATAGATCTTCTGATCTTCTGCGGTGTATGCACGTTCCCGCAAGATGCAGTCCCATTCGTCAATGATAAAAATGAACGTTTCCTGCGTTTTACTATAAATTTTATTCAACGCCACGCTGAGAAAACGCACATTTTCTGGAATTTTTTCCGGATATACTTCCCTCAGCTCCTCGATGACTTCCTCTTGCAAATACGCGATCATACCCTCAACCGATCCTGTCATACTGAGGAAATCCTGCATGTTCAGCATGATCACATTGTACTGGTTCAGATATGTTTTATAATCTTTCTTTTTTGCTATCTGATACGGTGCAAACAGTTCCGAGGAATCGCATCCTTTTCCATAATAAGCTGCCAGCATATATGCCGCCATGGATTTTCCGAATCTCCGCGGACGGCTGACGCAGATAAACCGCTGCTGCGTACCCAGCATCCGGTTTGTATGCGCGATCATGCCTGTTTTATCTATATATATTTCCGACTGACAGGCCGTCTTAAAATTTCCGTTTCCCGGATTTAAATACACACCCATCCGTTTCGCCTCCCTTTTGACATGCTTATTCTTTTCTTCTAACATAAGTATAACGAATTTCTGCGCCTGTTACAACATAAAATCCGAGATACCGCACGGTAAACGCAAGCTTTTTTATTTGCACGTTTACGCTTTATATGAGTGTAAGTGTTGCGACCACTACTGTATTGGTTATCCGAAACTGTATCTGCGCCACCACTCTTTGAAAAGGGGATAGCGCGAAAAATATCTCAACCGTGGGGTTCCTATACGGACGTTTTGCCCCATGTGTGTCTGCCCTCCGAAAAAACACGGCTCCTGCTCCGGTGAGCTAACTCTTAAGATTCTCTAAGACACTCAGGTTAGCCTTCGTGCCTAAGAGAATCTAACGAGTGGATCTCACCTACACCCGCCGAAATGTTTTTTCAGAGGGCAGACACACATGGGGCAAAACTGTGTATTGGAGACGATAGGTTGAGATATTTTTCGCTTAGGGAAAGAAGTGGCTACCCGATACTTTTTCGGATATTTAACAGTATGTTCCGACTGAATTGTATTTCACTCATATAAGTGAATGGTTGATTCTGCACATCTTTTTGCATATCCCGAAATATGTTCCGGCTACAACACTTTTCCCTAGAAACAGATCTCAGCCTACCGCCTCCAATACACAGTTTCCGGGATTCGGGCAGGCACAGAACACGGGTGGCATCTGACAGAGTGGCTTTGACAGAAATGATAGTAAGTTCCGACGGGCAGTTCTGCGATGCCTTTGCTGTTTTTTGATTGTTGGACAACCGGTGCATTCTGTCCGCCCAGAAAAGAATCCGTTTTTGATTCTTAGCCGGGCGAACAGGATGTGCCGGTTGTCCAACCTCCAAAAAACAGCAAAAATAAAGCTTCGCAGAACTGCCCGTCGTGAACTTACTTCATTTCTGTCAAGCCACTCTGTCAGATGCCACCCGTGTTCAGTGCCTGCCCGAATCCCGGAACGTCCGTTTAGGAATCCCCCGGCTGAGATATGTTTCGTCCAACCACCCCCCAAAGAGTAGTGGAGCCGATAAAGTTTCGGGTGGTCAATAAAGTAGTGGGCGCAACACTTACACCCATATAAAGCGTAAGTTTGCGTTTTCCGTACGAGATACCGGGTTATCCAGTTTCAAAAGTTCTCGGCATCAAAAGATTCAAACATCTCCATTTTTCCGATATACTCCACCTCTCCGGTCATCTGCACAGAAAACTGTTCATCGATCTCAATCTTCAACTCTCCCCCCGGCATGTGCACACACACCGGCGATTTTGTGAGACCGAGTCGTGTCGTTGCACCGGCGGCCGCACAACTACTGCTGCCGGAAGCCAAAGTATAACCTGCACCGCGTTCAAATATTTCAATTTGGATATTGTGGCAGTCCAATACTTTTACAATCTGCGTGTTAATCCTGTTTGGAAAATATTTCGATGTTTCCGAATACGCTCCAATTTCGCAGACTTTTTCTTTTGACACCTCGTCTAGCGGAATCACACAATGTGGGTTTCCAATTGACACACAGGTCGACGCATAGATTTGTCTGCCAAAAACCAAATCCACATTGATCAAATTTTCCGGAAGATTCATTGCACCAACTGCTTCTCTTGAAAAATCTAATGTTCCCATCGATACCGTAATATTCGTTCCCGCTGCATTATTGTATCTCACAGATACATCGCCTCCCAATGTATGCAGCGTGTATTGTGAATCCTTCACATACCCGGCATCTTTTAAATACTTTGAAAAAATGCGAACCCCATTTCCGCTTTTTTCTGCTACACTTCCATCCGGATTCCAAATTTTTACTGCTAATTTTCCATTTTCTTTGTACGGCCCTTCCAAAATACCATCTGACCCAATTCCAAAATTCCGGTTACAGATTTTTTGAACCTTACAAGGGCTCAGACTTTCTGCATTTTTATTGGTATCATAGACAAGATAATCATTTCCCAGTCCATCATATTTATAAAATTTCATTTTTTACACATCCTTTCTTCTTTACCTATATCTTACAAAACATTTTTCTATCTGTATTTCACATTTCTGCTTTAAAGTTTTAAAATAATGCTTTATAATAAAAGAAATTTGACTCGAAAGGATGTTATAGTATGAAAACAGATTCCGACGCATTTGACCGCGCATACCAAAAAGGCTATTTAAATCACGATCTGGAGTTATTTTATATTCAAACAGACTGCGCCCTTGATTTTCCATATCATTATCATGATTTTTATAAACTGCTCATTCACATTCAGGGCGAGGTCACCTATCGCATAGAAGGATGCGAATACCCTCTGCTTCCTTATGACACATTGCTCATCCGCCCCGGCGAAATCCATAGACCAGAGGCGGATACGCCTGTTACTTACGAGCGAATCATTGCGTATATTTCGGAATCTTTTTTTACTTCCTTAGAAACATATGGCTGTTCGCTAAAAGACTGTTTTGACCATCCCATTATCCGCTTTTCAAGCCCTTGTCCGGATTTTATTGCTGTAATTAATGCGATAAAATCCTGTTATTCTGCGCCTATATTCGGATCTGCCTTGTTAAAACGAATTAAATTACAAGAGTATCTGATTCTGCTTAATCAAAGACTCCTGAAACCGGAACAGATGCAGGCCGTTCCTGTTTCTTCCAACGAAAAAGTAAAACAGATCCTCACCTATGTGAACCAACATCTATGTGAGGACCTGTCCATTGAAACCATCGCTAATGCGCTCTATCTGCATCCATCGTATCTGATGCACCTGTTTAAAAAGGAAACCGGGTATACCATCGGAAAATATATCAGTGAAAAACGTTTATTCCTTGCCAACCAGCTGATTGCATCCGGAAAAACAATGACTGAGGCATGCTATATGTCCGGATATCAAAATTACAGTACGTTTTATCTGGCCTATAAATCAAGATATGGTCATTCACCGAGGGGAAAATGAATTTGCTGTTTTTATCATTTTTTTCGAAACCCGAAGATACATCCCGATTCCAACGACAAGTGAGATCACATCCACAACCGGCTGCGCCCAAACAAGGCCGGTAACTCCAAGGATTGCATTTAGTAAAAACAAAACCGGAATATAGATCAGTCCCTGTCGGATGATATTGATAATGAGCGACGGCATGGCGGCTCCCATTGCCTGCAATGCGTTGGTAAGGACATAGAATATGCCAAATACCGGTCCTGTAGAAAGCAGAATTCTTGCAAATTTTACCGCGTAATCAAATGCATTTACATCCGTCAAAAAGACGCCGACAATTTGGTTTGTAAACAGATAACAAAGTATTGTTAACGATACGCCAAGAATGGTTGCAAAAACAAATGCAAACTTCATATACTTTTTAAAACGATCCCATGTCTTTGCGCCCACACAGTAACCAAGAAGCGGCTGCACGCCCTGTCCGATTCCCATCGATACCATTCCTGTGATCATGACAATTTTCATTGCCACTCCGATTCCCGCTACTGCCATATCTCCATAAGCAGACATCTGACTATTCATAATGATCTGCGAAACACTCATCAAAAGAGAACCAAGTGCTGCCGGAACACCGATTACAAGGACACTGCCTGCGACATTATCTTTCACCGTAAAATCTTTGATATTTACACTTAAAGAAGACTTACCTGTTATATAATAAAACAGGTAATAGGCTGCTCCGACGGTTTCTCCAAAAAGAGTTGCCAGTGCACATCCGACAATATCCCAATGAAAAACCATAATAAAGACTGCATCCAACAACATATTTAAAATATTTCCGATCAGCTGCCCGTTCATCGCCTTCGTTGCCTGTCCCTCGGCCCTCAATATGTTAGAAAAACAACTGGAGATCAAAGCAAAAGTTCCGGAAAAGCTCACAATTGTGAGATACATCTTCGTGTATTCCCAGGTATCTGCACTTGCTCCGATCAGCTTAAGCAACGGCTCCATAAACACCAAAAATCCAATCGTCAGAAGAATTCCGATTGCAATACAACTCCACATACAAAAAGAACATACTTTTTTCGCGTACTCTTTTCTTCCTTCTCCAAAAGCTCTTGCGATAACAGAAGTTCCTCCCACTCCAAAAATCGTTCCAATGGACATAAATACCAGAAAAACCGGGGTTGCCAGGGATACTGCTGCCACCTGATAGGCATCCTTTGTCTGACCAATAAAAAAAGTGTCGGCCAAATTATAGATCAGGACCATGAGCATAGCCGCCACTGCCGGTAATGCATTTTGAATGACTGCCTTTGAAACTGGCATTTTACTGTACTTTTCTAATGATTTTTCCATTCTCTTCTCTCCTTTCAATATGTAGATAGCTACACTTTGTGTAAAAATAAATGCGTATCTGCATTTATTTTTCTGTCAAAACATTTCTATATGCCCGGTTTAAAAAAGAATAAAACTGTTCTTTTTCCTCGTCTGAGAATCCGTTTAATAATCTCTTTTCCATATTCTCCGCATTCTGTTCCAGTTCTTTATAGATTGTTTCATTCCCCCACACTAACTTCACGTTTTTCATACGCCGATCCGCATCATCGAAAGAGGTTTCCACCATTTTCTTTGCTTCCATGCTTTTTACGATCGTGACAGTTGTTGGATGTGACACTTGCAAATACGCTTCTAATTCTTTCTGCGTAGCCTTCTGTTCGGAACATTTCGCTAAAAACAAAATCACTTTTGCCTGTGTCAGAGTCAGATGATATTGTTTGATTTCTTCATTTACTCTGCGCTCCAGTTCTTCATTCATTTTTTTTATCATTGGACCGAAATATTTTTCCTGCATGGCTATCCTTCCTTACATTTTCTGTAGCTATCTACATTATATATTTCATACGGAGCATTGTCAAGTTAATCATAGAATTCTTTCTTCCGAAGCATTGTATAAGGCTTTTCTCTCCTTTTTCGTGTTGCTGCCTGCAAATCTACATCTGCAAGCAGCAATTCTTCCGAGTCACCCGCCAATGCAATCGCATTTCCATTATAATCCGTCAGAATCGATTCGCCGGAAAATGTCATCGCATCTTCTTTCCCAACGCGATTACACATCGCTATATTCACACTATTTTGAAACGCCTGTACCTTTACTTCCCATTGAAACAACTCCGATGGTTCCGCTGTCGTATTTGCAGTCGGAATCAAAATCAGTTCTGCCCCGCGCAATGCTTCCGTTCGTATACTCTCTGGATAATGGCGGTCAAAACACACCACAATTCCTATTTTTCCAAATTTCGTGTCGAACACATGAAATCCATCTTCCGCTGGTGTATAATAATCCTGTTCATAGAACTTCTCACATTGCGCGATATGAACCATTTTCTGTTTGCCGATGATGTTTCCGCTATCATCGATCAACAGACTCATATCATACCGCTTGCCGTTCTCTTCTATGTAAAAATTTGGTGACGCAAAAATATTTGCGTTTTTACATGCCATACAGATTTCATTTATATAAGAATCCGTTTCGTGGTTCAAATAGTTTGATACATCTTTTCCTTCATATTGTGGGAAAAACGGTGAAAGTTGTATCTCAGGAAAGCAGATCAAGTCTGCTTCCCGTTTCGCTGCTTCACGAATAAACTGCAATGTTTTTTTGAAATTTTCTTCCATATCTTGCTGCATACGCATCTGCGCAAATGCTAGTTTCATTTTCAAAACCTCTCTCTTTGTTTCTTATGTAGTAAAACCAAAAGTGCTTTTATCATTTTTAATATTCTTTTTACATTTCATACGGATGGTCTATTCTTTGTCCGATTGCCTCTGCGAAAGAACATAATTTGGAATACTTCTCCTTTTCACAAAGACTTATCACATAGGAATCGCTATCTATATCAAATCCAATTAATGTCATATTATCTTTTGCAAGAGCTTTATCTAAAATCTCTGTCCATTCTATAATTGATTCATCCTCATTCAACTCTACATTTTCAAGCAAAGATTTATCAAATAATTTGATCTGTTCCATTCCCCAAATGAACTCCTCTAATTCAACCTTAAAATCAAATTCAAATGCATTTCTGCTTTCTTCAAGCTCATCTACCAGACCAATCCAAGCCATTTCTTCAACTGTTAACATGTCTTCGTCTATTTCATCCTCTTCTGACATTTCATATTCGAGGCCTCTTTCAGCAAATCTGTCTTCATTTCTGTCATAATAATCCTGCGGATTTTTTATACAAAATACTATCTTTTCTTTTATTTTCTTACACTCTTCTCCATGTAAAATTAATTCAATCATCTGTTCGTATTTTTTGACTAAACTCATATATGATTCTCCCTACTCCAATATTTTTTCAAGAAACAAATGTTCCCTATGTGCAACAACCCCACCTACTTTCATCGAATTGGCTGCAACTATCTGAAAACCTAATTTTTTATAGAGTGATACAGCCGGAACATTCTGACTTCCTGTGTCAAGTCTTATCGTCTCACACGAATTCGCTATTGCCAATTCTATCGCATATTGAACAAGCGATGACGCTACTCCTTTTCTAGACATACTTGGACGTACCAGAAGCAAATGAATCACCATAACTTTATTATCATTCGCCGTTTTTTTCCATACAATGCCCTTATATTCTTCTGGTTGTACCTGATCTACAATGATGCTTCCCGCTATATTGTTATTCCTTTCATCCACATATAATGTTCCGCTATTTAAAGCTTTTTGGGCATCCTTTCTCGTCGGATATACATTTTTTTTAAATACCGTAAATGCACCATGTTCTCTTTCGTATTGAAAATGTTCATTATATGTATCTTCTATCTGTTCTATATCTTCAAAATTTGCCTTTCTAACCATTTATCACACCTCACCAATTCTAAAAAGAATGTATTCCTAACAAATTTTCTATCTCGTTTTTTGGATGTCCGCAATCTCATGCAAAATTTCTGAAAATTCTTCTGATTTTGATTCCAAAAGCCCATGCGTGGTATCCTTCATCATAAACATTTTTTTATACGGTGCTTCAAGCATATCAAAATATTTCTGGGCAAGTTTGTAGTTTGCTTGATAATCCTTATCTCCATTAATGTTATAATAAGGAACCGCATACTTGTATCTGTTTTTTAGTGAAAATGATTTCAACTCATCCGAGCGAAAGAATTCCAGATAAACACCACTGTCTTGCTGAAAATACTTCACCCAATCCAGGATCGAATAATTCGGATGAAACAAAATGGTTGTTAGTAAATTATAATCGGATCCATCAACCATCATGCTGTATCCATATTTTTCCATAAGCAAGTTTCTTGCATTCAAATGTTCCAGAGTAAGCTGATTTGGTGTCAGCTGATCTACAAGTGCGAGTGCTTCCTCATCGTTCTTTGCCCATCTGCTTGCTTCTTTTTTGAAAGCGGTTTCATTCTCCACCATATCCACAAGCTGTCCGGTTCCAATGAAGCACTCATAATATTGGGGATTTGCAAGTACCAGATTCGCTCCATAGTAAGAGCCCCACGAGTGTCCAAGAATCGTAAGTTTCTCCTTTCCCATATGGTCCAACAGAAATTCTGTCATTTCCTTGCCATCTTCCATAAGTAACTCTTTTGTTAACTTCGTATCATTCTGCTTTGCATCATAACTTTTTCCGCAATTCCGCTGATCCCATGTTACAACCGTATATACATCTGCCCATTTTCTGGTAAACGCATAATCAATCGCGCTTGTCGATGAACCGGGACCACCATGCAGATAAAGGAGCAGTGGATTTTTACTATCTTCTCCATATATGTTTATCCACTGTTTTGTCCCGTTTACTTCCACATACATTGACTCATTGATTCCACCATCCGGAGTCCTACTGTTCAGGTACTTTCCAACTGTATGCGCTGCCAGAATCAAAAGGATCATTGCTGCCAATACTAGTAATATCGTTTTTGCTATTTTTTTTATTTTTTTCATTCTGTACTCCTAAATTCTGCTCAAAATGTCCTTTTTCTCCTTACCTCCAAAGACAATACATTTCCATGGCTGTCTGTTTTTCGCAGAGGGCGCTGCAATTCCGGCTCTTATGATTTCTTCTATTTTTTCTCTCGGTAGTTCTTTCTCTTGAAATTTTCTTATGCTTCTTCTTGTATAAATTGCGTTTTCATTTTTCGCCATATCTTTCCCCTTTTCTCTTTTTTCGTTATATATACCTAAAATGAAAAGCCTAACATCATTTGTGTTCATGTACGATCCATACTCCTTTTTTCGTTGATCCTTTGTGTTCTAATATTCCTTTCTTTTTCAGCCTGTTTATATGATATCTGACACCGCTTTCCGAAAGCCCCAATTGTTTTGCTGCCTGTTTCACTGTAATTTCCGGATTCTTTTTCATGAGCACCATGATTCTTTTTGTCGTTTCTTTGTTAGTTTCTTTGTTAGTTTCTTTGTTAGTTTCTTTGTTAGTTTCTTTATTAATTTCTTTGTCAATTCCCGTCTTCTTCCGCTTTTCTTCCTCAACACCAGCTTCTTCTTTGCTCTTTCGATATAAATTCACCCGGAAATCTCCCTCAAAATCAATCAGTTTCGGTTCCGGCAGACCATATTCTTTACACTCTCGAAAAATTCTTGGAATGCCTGTGCCCCATTTCTCTATGATTTTCATATAGGCAAATGCGTTTGAAATTGCTGGATTTCTGAGTTTGGAATATCCTTCCTTCATCTTCTGAATGGAGACATTATTCAAAAGCATACCTGGTGATGTCACTTCCAAACGGTCATCAAAAATCGCCACCTGTATATTTCCCTGCTCCAGATAACTGCGATGTGCCACCGCATTTGCAATCAGCTCCCGCACACTATCTGGTGGCAGTTCATACACATCCTGCCGATAGATTCCTTGTATCCGCATTCCCATATTGATTTTTTCTAACACATACTGATATGCCGCATCCACCTGCTCCTGAATCGGACCTGCAAACTTTCTTCGGTCTACAAAATACGCTCTATCTGTACCTTTAAATACTGCGCATTGAATCACAGGTTGATGTTTCATTTTTCCTGTCAAAAGTGCATATGCATTTGTCGGAAGAAGCTTTCCATTTACTTCATCCAAAACGCCCCAGGAAAGTAACACATTCTTTGTAACATCTTTGATTACTACTTTTTCGCTATCCATCCAAGTGTTTTTTTGAGCAACTTCTTTCAAACTTTTGCATAAATCATCGATTTCTTTCTCCGTAACTTCCAGTTCTCTGCATGGCTCACAATCAAAATAACGATTTTGTCCTTCCAAAATCAGCTCTTTTAGCATACTTCCCTCTACCGGTCTGGTCGTTCCTGCCACTCGGATATACGTACCTTCCACTATTCCCTTTGATTTTATATAATAAGGGCGCATCGCACCCGGAAAAATTTCCACCACAATAAGCGTTTTATCGTCTACCGTCTGCATCGTCACATCCGGTCGAATTTTCGGCTCGCAGCTGTCAGAGATCGCATTTGTTATGGCATCCATGGTCTGGAAAATCGTATCCGTATCCATCCCGACAATCTCCAACGTCTGATCGTCGATTCCAAAAACAATCTTCCCACCGCCACCATTTGCAAAGGCCACCACTGTTTTCATATATTTTTCGCTTTTGCCCGGTACCGTTACCTTATACTCGACATTTTTTGATTCCCCTGAAAAAATTGTATCTTTTGACATACGATTTCCTCCTGCCTTACTTCTTCGCCATGATCTTACTTGAATCCGTCAAAATCTCATAGAACTTTCCACCGGATGCGGTCTGCACTTTTCCTGGTTTTTTCGTTTTCCTCCAGCAATATGTCCAAAATCTCATCCATGGTACAATGTCTCTAATAGGATTATTATACCATGTTTTTTATATGAAATCTATGAGAAGTCGAATTTTCGTTTTACTATTCCCACCACATTTACGCTTTATATGAGTGTAAATATGGTGCCAACAATAACAATGCATCCCTACTATGGCAAGAAATTTCCAAAATTACAATGACAACCTTCCTTTCCTATGCTATACTAAAAAAGTATAAAATTTCTAAATTTTTTATAAATTGGGAGGTAGGGGATTTCATGAAAAAACATGGCAGTAAAATGATCGCACCCATTCTCATCACGATCTTTGTTGTCTTATATTTTGTAGGATTCGTCGCTTTATTTTTATGGATTGATGGAATTCCTATCTGGCTTAAAATTCTATTTGCAGTCATTCCGCTGGCTTTTGCCGGCGTTATGATTGGCGTACTTTACAGCCGAATAAAAGAGATAAGGAGTGGAGAAGAAGATGATCTTAGTAACTACTGATTACATCACTGGAAAAGAGCTGGAAATGCTCGGCTTAGTGAAAGGAAGTACGATTCAGTCCAAAAATATCGGACGGGATATTACCCAGAGTTTCAAAACACTTGTTGGCGGTGAGTTAAAAGCCTACACAGAAATGATGAATGATGCCAGAGCACTGGCAACCAAACGAATGGTAGAAGAAGCAGAAAAACTCGGTGCGGATGCTGTCGTTAATATCCGCTATTCCTCTTCTGCTGTTATGCAGGGGGCTGCTGAAATTATGGCATATGGAACAGCCGTCAAATTTACCAATTAGAAAGTAAATTCAAGTTTTTTGTAAGAACAGGAGGCGATTTCAGTATTTACAAAATCGCCTCCTGTTCTTACGAGCGTAATCTGTCATTTTTGGGAATTCTACAACCTTAACTTTGCTGATAGTGTGTGGCTGCTATTTTACAATCCGTACATATCTGAATATAGATCGTTCCATATTTCGTATACGCTTCATCCAGCTGTGCCAAATGTTTCATGCGCTTTCCACATTCCGGACAAATCGCATAATTTGCATCATCTACATATTGTGGTACGCCGCCGATCGCACTTCCTTCCCATTCTAAACAATGATAGCTCGATACAGGCTCCTCGGAAATCACAAAACAAGATTCCTCATCCATATCCTCATCTTCGATCAAATCTCCATAACCATCCTCCTGACAAATAACCTTACTTTCCCCATTTTCTTCAAATTTACAGAAAATAAAGCCACCATACACGAGACAAGAAATGCATGTTTTCACTCTGATTTTTCCATTTATACCTAAAAAAGCAAGCCTCGGATCTGTTCCATCTAACACAAGAATGTCCACATATTTGGAATCACAATGCGGGCATCGGTCTTTTGCCGCTCCCCCAAATACATTTTTCTCTTTTTCACAAAATTCCTGTTCTTGTAATGCATAACAGACATCGTATGTCAATTTCCTTTTTCTTCCATTCTCTATACACCAGCCCCCGTCTAGTGCATAATGCGGAGGGTCCACATATAGTTTTTCACGCCATTTTGGTGGATTTTGCTCCCATCTCAGAAACGCATCTACTACAACTTCATCGCCAATCGCTGCCAATGCAACCATAATCCCATTGATATCAAGTGTATTTATTTCTTCCTCTGACAGTTCCTGATCCAATTTTGCAATCAACTGGTCGCGTACTTGTGAAGACGCGTCTTTATATAAGACTGCCGGATGGTACACTTCCTGTTTCAAGGCAGCTTCGGCAAACGCCGGCTCCTTTATCTCTTGTTTTTGAAGCAGCTCCATGTATAAATCGGCTTCTCCTGTTTCTTTTAATTCGTTTAACGCTTCTGTAATTTGTTCTTTCATACGTTTCCTCCATTCTATGTGATACTCTATTTTTATCCGCAATTGCCACGCAGTTTCTCTACCATTTTTGCTTACTTAAAGCCTACTCTCAAACACGGCAAATGCACCTGTTTCTATTCCAATACTATTTTTATGAGACAAAAAATTAACATGCTCCAGATCAGAACGATGGGAATTGCATAATACCACCTCTTCGGTTTTCCATTTTTCCATAATCCTTCCGCTTGTTTACGGCTTCGCTCCATAACATCGGCAGGAATAAAATGAATCGTAAGTGCTGCAAATACCGGAAGCAACAGAATATCATCCAGATAACCGAAAACCGGGATAAAATCCGGTATGAGATCAATCGGCGAAAGCGCGTATGCAACTGTGATCGCGGCGAAAATTTTTGCCACGATTGGTGTATTTTTATCCTTCAACGCTAAGTAAATCGCTGGAATATCTGTTTTTAGTTTTTTTGCCCGCTCCTTCAAAGTCATCGATATCATCCCCTAATAGTTTTTATAAACTGTAAGACATTCATTATGATAAAAAATTTCTGCCCCATATATTCTTTTATCTTCCACAGTGAATGCATCTATATGGATTTTAAAGCATTGGAGCGTACAAAACAATTTTCATCACTTTTTACACAGCTTCTCAGTTTTTGAAATCATAACAACCAGCAAAATCAGAAAAAAAGCAAGATACACTGGCATAAGCTTCAAACTGATATGATTTGCAATCAGCCCAAAAACCGGTGGCATAAAGGTCGAACCAACGTAGGCACTTGCCATCTGAATGCCGATAATGCCCTGGGAATTTTCTGCCCCGAAATTGTTTGGTGTGGAATGAATGATGCATGGATATACCGGTGCGCATCCGAGACCAATCACGATAAAACCCAAAAGTGATATCATTTTAAATGGAAGTGCAATGCATAAAACACCCGCTAGTGCAACCCCGACTCCAATGCGAATCATCTGCGGATCCCCCAGCTTGTCCGACACAAAACCAGCCAGAAATCTTCCTATGGTAATTCCGATAAAAAACAGAGAAGCAAATGCTGCAGCTTCGTCTTTGGCAGCTCCTCTTGTGCCTTCCAGATAACTGCTTGCCCAGAGCATTGTCGTGGCTTCTGCCACACAGTATGCAAAAAATCCTGTTAAAAGATATGGCACACCTTTTATTTTTAAAGCTCCCTTTATTCCAAGAACTGCATTGTTCTTTTCTTCCACAGCCTTTGACTTGTTAATTCTCCAAAGCGGCAGCGCAAACAACAGCACAGCCAAAATCCCGAACTGTAGATACGAAACCATACGGTATCCGTCCGTCCAAGTCGCATGCGTTAGCGCATAGCTCATAATATACGGACTGATGATGGTTCCCACACCCCAAAAGCAATGCAGCCAGCTCATGTGCCTGAAATTATAGTGCAACGCCACATAATTATTCAATGCCGCATCGATTGCACCTGCGCCCAGTCCATATGGGATTCCCCATAAACACATCTGATAAAACTCGGTTGTTGTAGAGAATCCAAACATTGCGGCTGCGGTAAGAAATACGCTTACGGTTGTCACAGCTCTTGTCTCAAATCTTTTCGTAAGCCGTTCCGACATCAGACCGGAAAGAATCGTGCCCCCTGAGATGATCATAGAGATCAAGCCCATATACGATAATGGCACAGTAAATTCACTGCGAATCGTCGGCCAGGCGGAACCCAGCAAAGAATCCGGCAGGCCAAGGCTGATGAATGCCAGATATATAACAGCCAATAAAAGTAAATACATCGACTCACCCCTCTCGATTCCATTTTATTTTTTAATCTATATAATATCTCCGAAAACAAAACATCTGAAGTATAAATTTTGTTATATCAAAAATCCCCAAATAACATCTTCACGAATCTTCTGAAAACCACATTTTTCCGCCGTTTTCTCTGATGCCAGATTATCCTGTGCGCAATCCCAGATTGGTATCAAACCAAGATTTTTTGTATCCTCAATTATTTTCTGTGTCAGATATGCGGACAACCCTTTTCTTCGATGTGATTCCTGTGTATGTACTGAGATATTTCCATAACCATTATCATGAAAAAGCATATCCGCCCTTGCAACAACTGTCTGATCTTTTATTGCAGCATACATGATATTGTATTCAAAATCCACGTTATCATCCCCATATGCCTGCTTTATCTCATCAAGTATCAATTCTGTATCATGATATCCTTTTTTCAAAAAATCAGAGGTAACCCGTTCGATTTGATATCCTTCTGGCTTTGGAAAATCCTTACCTGTCTCGGAAAGGCGAAATATTTTTTGCTTTGAAGTGAAAATATCCTGTTCGTGAAACATACTTTGAAACCACTCCGCTAATTCTTTTGTATCTACGCCATACTCAAAATAATCCATTCCCATATTCTTTAAAAATGGCAAAATCGTTTGTGCAAACCATGACTGAAACATCTCCTTTTTTTCTCTGGAAGAAGGCTTTCCCATCAACTGAAATCCCTCTTGATACGGACTCCATACAAGCAGAAACTCCGGTTCCTCTGCGCAATCCGTCCATACAATTCCCGGTACATCTCCGTTTAAAATGCAGGAAAAATAAATGCTGCTGGTATCACGGATATAGGTACGATATTTTTTCAGTTCTTTTCTGTCTAATTGAATCACTCGCTTCCCTCCATTTCAATCTCTTCTTTCGTAAATATTCGAATATCCCCATCAAAATCTAATTTCAAATGCTTCCCATCACAACTGATTCGTTTGATGGAAGTTACCATATCATTTGTAGCTTCTTCACACTGCAATTGGATCAACTCTGTTTTTTCATCATACACATATCCCTCACAAAGATCCGCGTCATTGACTGGATTTCCACATGCACAATAATAGCTGAATGTTCCATCCGAATAAAAGGTCAGATATTCGGTATCAGCCTCTGTTTCTCTGGCCCATGTGATATTCAAAAAATCGTTTTGTTTTTTCTCACTTGTCACACCATTTTCCGTATCATCCTGCATAACATTCTCTTGTTTTGTCCCAAGGATCACACAAACCAACATGCACATCAACATGATCAAGATGCATACCGTTCTTTTCATTCGCTGTCCCATCGCAAATCCCCCTTCTTTTTCTCCGCTCTGTCAAATTCCAAGCATAATTTGTCTTTTTTATATGGCTATATTACCAAAAATTTTGTCTTTCTTCAATACGCACAACTTCAGCTACGATAAACGCAAACTTTTTCCTATTATCACACAAATTTACACTTTATATGAGCGTAAGTGTGCGGGCGGGACTGTATTGGCCACCCGAAACTTTATCGGCCCCACTACTCTTTGAAAAAGGCAGGACGCGAAAAATATCTCAACCGGGGGGATTCCTGAGCGGACGTTTCCGGGATTCGGCGGACGCAGCGGACAGGGGTGGTGCAAACAGATGT
>JBJENW010000088.1:0-19693 GCA_051880395.1 Lachnospiraceae bacterium
TTTTCGCCCTCCAAAAAAGTAGTGGGCAGATGAACGTAGTGGTTAGCCCGACAAAGAATTTATATAAAGAAAAAGACATGCGTGTAAATACGCATGTCTTTTTCGGTATACCAAAAATCAGTTGTGCTTATTTCAGCAATCGTTCGATCGCTTCATGCATTTCCGGATGTTTACGGTATTGCATGATCAGTTCCTTTTCGTGCTGTGTGATGTGGAACGGTTCCGTTTCTTTGTAGCCGAACGTTCCTAGAATATCATTGATATCGTAGATATCACAGAGTACCAAAAGTGTATCTGCATCCGGCTGCGACTGACCGGATTCCCAGCCGTAAATTGTTTTTTCGGCCACATGAAGCGAATGATTTTCCAATTCAGACGCGACTTCCCGGACAGACAGATTGTTCTGTTTTCTGGTATCTTTGAGCACTTTTGCTATCTTTTCATTCTTCAATCCGAACACCTCTTTTCTAAATTATAACGTACCGAAAAAGGAGCGTCAATCAATTCTCGAATACTCGGAAAACCCAGTTGCTATTCTTAGAGAAAAAGAATATAATAAAGACAGCGAATTCTTAAAATAAAAGAATAAAAAGAATAAAATGCTTAAAATACAAGAAAGGTGATGCAGTATGGAACGGATCACATGTGCAAAAAAAATTGCAGCCTATATCAAAGAAAATCAAATATCCATTGAACAGACTGCGCGGGATACGGCGGTTCCAAGAGAAAAATTAGACGGGACAAGCGCAGAAAATCTGTCTGCATCCGAATTCTTGGATTTATGTGATTATCTGGGAATAAGACCGGAAGAAATGAGATAAGAACATGTTACGATATCGATGTAAAGAACACAATATACTGGGAAAAGAAAGCACCTGCCCCGTGTGCGGAAAACGGGGAGAAGTACAGTCGGACCTTTACTGGTGCGAGACCTGTCAGATACCGATTTATGAGCCAATCTGTAGTTGCTGTCAAAAGAAAGGACGCAGAATCACGACAGACCTGCGCCCGGTGTTTCCGGAGGAACGCCTTTTGGTGGAATTGTTGCTCGACAAACCGTTTGCATTTGTCAAAGATTCCGTCTGGAATGCCGCAGGCAATCGCTATCTGGTCAACGGGAAACGGCTGGCTTTGTCCGTACGGGATTTAAAATCGGTGGATACCGAGGCACTTCGTCTGCGCTATGAGGCAGAAAAAGAAAAAAACGAAACCATCGCTTATCCCTATTTTGATGCGATGATCGAACGTTTTGTCAAAGCAAATCAAGGTCGGTATGAAGAAATCGTAAAGGAGGCCTGTACCTATATTCGAACGATTTCTGCCACATATTCGGATAGTGACATGTTTGTCTCATTTTCCGGCGGAAAAGACTCGACGGTGGTTTCAGACCTTGTGATGCGGGCATTGAGCAATCCAAAGATTTTGCATATTTTTGGCGATACCACATTGGAATTTCCAGAAACGTATGACTATGTTGCACGTTTTAAATCAGCACATCCCAAAACACCGGTGCTTTCTTCACGCAATAAAGAGAAAAATTTTGAAAAGCTTTGCGAACTGATCGGGCCGCCGAGCCGTGTCATGCGCTGGTGCTGTACGGTTTTTAAGACCGGAGCGATCAATGAAAAAATTCGAAAATTGTTTCGTGGAAAACAGAAAATTTTATCGTTTTACGGTATTCGACGCAGAGAATCCGCGAGCCGAAGCAAATACGAACGGGAGGCAGAAGGGTCAAAAATCACAAAACAGGTTACAGTTTCACCGATCATAGACTGGTTTGATTTTGATATCTGGCTGTATCTTTTGACGACAAAGATCGATTTTAACCATGCATACCGGTATGGCTATGCACGTGTTGGCTGTTGGTGTTGTCCGAATAACAGCACATGGTCAGAATTTTTATCAAAGATCTATATGCCTGAGCAGTCAAAGCACTTTCGAGAGCTTTTGATTCGCTTTGCAGAGAAAATCGGAAAACCGGACGCCGAACGCTATGTGGATGAGGATAAATGGAAGGCCAGACAGGGTGGAAATGGTGTTGCGTATGCAAAAAAATCCGTGGTGTCATTCAAACCCTGCGTTTTGGAAGAAAATGCGTTTAATTATGAATTGCAAAAACCGATCACAGAGGAATTTTATGAGTTATTCCTTCCGTTTGGGTATTTAAACCGCGAGCTTGGAAATGCCAGACTTGGGGAAGTGTATGTGACAAAAAAAGATGGGACGCTGTTATTGAAACTGCAAGGACGTATCGGTCAGAAAAAATTGAAAGTGACGATTCTGGATGTGCATATTGCGGGCGCACAAAACTTAAAAACCGCAGAGGAAAAAGTGAAATGTCAGCTCACAAAATACCAGATGTGTATGGGCTGCGGGGCTTGCAGAGGTATTTGCAAACACGATGCGATCCGTTTAAAGGAGCAGCCGGACGGGACAGTCGTCTACCACATTTCAAATGAACAATGCGTACGCTGCACAAGCTGCGTCAATCACTTTATCTCCGGGTGCTATATGCGAAAGGTATTGGCAATCTCCAAACGAGGCCGTAAATCAGGGAGTGCGATACAGACAGAAGAAAGAAAAGAGGAACAGACATGAAATTAAAAGGACATGAGACATTTGCCATCCGGGAAGGGTGGCTGGAAAAGGGACTTTTGGCGGTACAAACGGATACGCATGTATTTACAAAAAATCAAGGTGCAGATGCATTGGGTGTTGGAACAAATATGGCAAAATCCATCCGGTATTGGTTAAAGGCCGGCGGCTGGGTGTGCGAGCAGCAACGAAAAGGTGCAACTTTGACCAAACTTGGACAACTGGTCTTTTCACAGGATCCATATATCGAAAATCCGTTTACGCTCTGGTTGTTTCATGCCACGCTGGTCTGTAATCCAGAGCTGGCGACGAGCTGGTATCTGATCTTTCAGGAACTGGAAGCGGAGGAGTTTACAAGAGAAGAGTTGTTTCAAATGCTCAAACAGCGTCTGCTGCTTCTACCGGATGTCACAAACATTCCGGAGCGTTCCCTGAAGGATGATGTGACGGTGTTTTTGCATATGTATACCAAACAGCAGGCAGAAGCATCGTATGATCCGGAGGAGAAAAAGCTGTCACCGTTTGCACAGCTTGGCCTTTTACGAAAAAGTGATGCTACCCATTATCGACGTATGCAGCCAAAGACGGATGATGCGCTGCTTGCTGTGACCGCATATCTGATTCAGCAGTATGTCGGGCAGATGAAGGATAGAGAAAAAGGGATCAGTATTGAAACATTACAAAAACAGCCAGGGCTTTTGGGACGTGTCTGCAATCTGAATCGTGTGGCATTGAACGAATGTCTGGACCGACTGGCAGAAAAAGGATTGCTTTTGATTCACCGGACTGCAGGACTCGATATGGTGTATCCACAGACAGATGTGACACCGGAGCAGATCGCAGAGGCATATTACGAACAGTGCAAAAAGAAAGAACAAAGGGGAGAAAAGCGTGGATAGATTACAGGATTACATAAATATTGATCGACGATTTCAGAATTCGGTCAACTTAAAACTGGATTTCGGAAAGGAAGAACGGCGGGACAGCTATATCCCTACGCGATCTTCCGTACTTGTGCTGCGGCATTATCTGGAGCACGTTGTGGAAAAAAAGGAGCAGGCGACGATTTTGATCGGTCCTTATGGGAAAGGAAAATCGCACCTGCTTTTGGTATTGCTTTCGCTTTTACATGCAAAAGATGAGGTGGAATGTGCGACACTTTTGAAGAAAATAGAGGTGGTAGATGCAGCGTGTGCGACGCTGATTTGCCGGCGGTTTGCGGAACAAAAACCGTATCTTCCGGTTTTTATCTCTGCGACACAGGAAACACTGCAGCAGTCATTTCTCTATGGCATGCGCGAGGCACTGAAACGGGAGGGGTTAGAATCACTGGCTCCGGACAGCTATTACAGTGAAGCTTTGCGTGTACTACAAGAATGGAAAACGACCTATCCGTCCACTTATCACCAATTTTCCCAATTATTACAAGAAACCAAACAGCAGACCTGTGAAACTCTGATGCAGGCATTGCAACAGTCTACAGCGGAGGCAAAAGAAGCCTATCGGCTGTTTTGTTCGCTTTATCCAAAGGTGACGGCAGGAGCAACGTTTTCTCCACTGATCCAACTTGATCCGCTGACCATTTATGCGAGCATCAATCGGACGTTATGCGAGGAATACGGATATGGCGGAATCTATATCGTCTTTGATGAATTCAGTAAATATGTAGAAAACCAGAAAAAAGAAACGTTTTCCGGGGATATGAAGGTGTTGCAGGATCTCTGTGAGCTGGCGCAGAATTCGCGGGAATATCCCTTACATCTCACGATGGTTGCACACAAATCGATTCGGGAATACGGCTCACAACTGCCGGAAGAAATGCGAAATGCATATGTTGGTGTGGAGGGCAGAATTCACGAAGAATATTTTCTGGTTTCTGCACAAAATCAGTATGAATTGATCGCGAATGTCATTCAAAAAAAGAAACAGCCGTGGAAGAAAGATCCGCAGGCCGGACTCTGGCAGATGACAGTGAACGAAAGTTATGAAAAAATACCCGTATTTTACAGCATGTTTTCACGAAAAGAGTTTGAGAAGATCGTGGCAAAAGGCTGTTATCCACTGCTGCCTCTGACGGCGTGTGTTTTGCTCGCGATCAGCGAAAAAGTTGCACAAAATGAGCGAAGCGTCTTTACCTTTCTGGCAAATGAAGAATCTGAGAGCCTTTTATTGCGTATCCGAAAAAAGAAGCCAGACGAAGCATGGACGATCGGGGTGGATGCAGTCTACGATTATTTTTATCCGCTGTTTCGGGAAAATACGCAGCAGGTGCGGATTCACACCGAGTGGCTGAAAGCGGACTATGCACTGCAAAAAGCGGAAACAGTCGAAGAAAAACGCTTACTAAAAGCGATCGCACTTTTGCGCATGCTCAATCGGCCGGAGGAAATTCCGGTGCAGGATGAGACGCTTAGGTTATCACTTGCCATGACGCCTGAAGTGTATACCAAGACCAGAGATGCATTGCAGAAAAAACAGTTGATTCAATATCGCGCAAGACGTAATACCTATGCATTCAAAAATAATGTCGGGCTGGATCTGGAAAAAGAGATTCGTCTGCGCATGGAAAAAGAGTCGGTTGAAAATCAGACGTCCCGGCTTTTGACAGACGTGTTTGAACAGACGTATTGTCTGCCAAAACAATATAATCTGGACTATACGATGACACGATTTTTTCAATATGTGTTTTTCAGTGTGGAGCAGTTTCGGGCATTAGCGGACAGTGAAGAACTGTTTCGCAAAGAGCCGGCAGACGGAAAAATCCTGGCGCTTTACTGGAAGAACAAACCGGACGAAGGAGAAATCGAAACATTGGTAAAGAAGCTGGACGATCCACGTCTGGTCGTACTTGTGCCGGATACGCCGTTTGCCCTGCAGGAAAAATTGAAGCGGTATCTGGTTGTGAAACGACTGCTTTCGGACCCAACGTTTTTGGAAGAAAACCGGGTGTTGCAGCAGGAACTGGAGCTGCATTTGGAGGACCTGCTTTATACCATCAATGAGGAGTTAGAGCAGCAGTACCGACCGCAGCGGCAGCATTGCAGGGTATTTGACCGAAATGGAAAGCAACGTCCGTTTTCCACAGAGATCGCTTTTAACCGGTATTTGAGTGAAGTCTGTACAAGCTGTTATGAAAAGGCACCGCGGATCAATCATGAAATGATTAACCGGAGAACCGTTTCTGCACAGATGAAAAAGGCAAGGAAACATTTAGTCCGTCAAATGTTGGAAGAAGCAGACTGCGCGGCCTATCAAAAAGGCACCAGTCCGGAGGCAACGATCTATCGGGCCACGCTTTACCGGACCGGCGTCTGGAGCGGTGATGCGTCGATTCCGTTGGAAGAGGGATGTGAGATAATTTTACAGCGGATTTATGAGTTTATGCAAAAGAGTGTTGGCAAAAAACAGTGTTTCGCACAATTATATCATACGCTGGAGGGCGTCGGGACCGGTGCAAGACGTGGCGTGCTCCCGTTTTTTCTGGCGAGACAGTTTGCAGGCTTAAATGATCTGCCAGTGCTGTATCTGCAGGACAAAGAGGTAGAACTTTCGGAAGAGATTTTAGAAAATATCAATGAAAGACCAGAGGATTATTATCTATATATGGAAACGTCCAGCGCACAAAAAGAGGCTTATCTGAACGGCCTGCAGGAAGTTTTTGTGGAAAACGGCATGTGTAAACGTGGAACGACAAAACGACAGCGATTGCAGGAAATTGTAGAAAGTATGCAGATTTTCCTGCGTTCTCTCCCACAGTATACGCTGACGTTTCAGGAATTTCCGGAAGGCTTTGCACCGACTGACTTTACCATGGCGCAATTGCAGGTCTTTCGAAAGGCGCTGCATCCGATGGAATTGAATCCGCATGAAATTCTGTTCGAAACTCTGCCAAAACAAATGGAACTAGAAGATTATTCGGCGCTCTTGGATTGTATCCGTGCGATGCGCATCTATTTGAAACAATTTTTAAATCAGATCGAACAGGCAGTGGCAGGTGAGGTAAAACAGATATTTGGTGCGCGAAAAGAGGAAAGTCTGCTGCGTTGTCTGAAAGACTGGTATGCCACTGTACAGGAAAATGTGCGTTGTCAGGTGCTTTCCGACCCGGCAACCCGACTCGTACAGTGTCTGGAAAATTTACAGACAAACGATGAGCATGAGAGTATCAAACGCTTGTCGAAGGCCGTATTAGACCTTTATCCGGAGGACTGGAAAGATATATCAGGCAGGCAGTTTCTGGCGCAATTCAAGCAGATCAAAACACAGCTCGAACACATACAAAAAGCGGAAGCTGTGGGACAAAAGCATATCAGCTTTACCGGAGAGGACGGAAAACAGATTGAAAAATATTATGATGCACAGGAGGACAGTACCAGCGAATTTTTGAGTAATGCGATCGAAGAAGCGTTAGACGAGTTCGGAGATACACTGGAAATCAATCAGAAAGTCAGCGTTTTGGTGCAGGCCCTGGAGCGTCTGGTAAAAGGATAGGTGAGAAAATGGAAAAAAGAGAGGACCTGATCTATATGGATCATGCGGCGACCACATATCCGAAACCGGAAGAAGTGTATATAGCGATGGACCAGGTAAACCGTATGCTGGCATTCAACGCAAACCGTGGCAGCTATCAGGAAGCAATGCAGGCACATGAAATCATAGAGGAAACACGAAACCTTCTACTCCAACTGGTGAAGGGAGAGGATGGGGCAGAAGTGATTCTGACACCGTCTGCGACAATTGCCTGTAATCAGATCATCGGCGGACTGTCCTGTCAGTCAACCGATGTTGTATACGTTTCCCCATACGAACACAATGCCGTTATCCGTCCGCTCCATTTACAGCAGAAGCGGTACGGATTTACGATTCGTGAGCTGCCACTGCGGGAAGAGACACTGGAATTGGATCTGGAGCGTTTGCCGTTTTTGTTTGAAACCGAACATCCACGTGCGGTTTTCCTGACACAGATGAGTAATGTCACCGGCTACTGCCCGCCGTATGAAGCCGTTTTTGCGATGGCAAAACAGTATGGAGCAGTTACGGTGCTCGATGCGGCACAATCCCTTGGACTGCTGCCACTTACCTTTGCACAGGCAAACGCGGATGCGATCGTCTTTGCCGGTCACAAAAATTTGCTTGGTCCGTTTGGCTGTGGAGGCTTTTTTCTGCGGCGTGGCGTGACCTTACAGCCGTACATTGCCGGAGGCACCGGCAGTGATACAACAAATCCCGCTATGCCCGCGGAGGGAACACTGCGCTATGAACCGGCAAGTCCGAATATTGTAGCGTTGGCTGGATTGCGTGCCGCACTCCGGTATCCGGTATGTGGTGCATGCAAACAGGAAAAAAGGCATGCCAGACAACTGGCAGAAGCATTGGAGCAAATTCCGGGCGTGACGATTTATCCAAGCGCAGAATACCGAACAGAAAGCTATGTTGGAATCGTCGCCTGTAATCTCAAAGGATTACAGGCCGCAGATACTGGTATGATCCTGGATGAAGATTATCACATTGCTGTCCGGACCGGTTATCACTGTGCACCGTTGATCCACAAATATCTGCGGGATGAGCCAAGCGGCGGGGTTGTACGGTTTAGTACCGGGTGGAATACGACAGAGGAAGAAATCGCGCGTGTGGTGACGGCGGTGCGGGAGATTGTGTGAAAGGAGTAACGTATGGGAGAAACGAAGGAAAACCAGTCGGATTTGAAAGAAATAGTAAAGGAAATTGCAGAAAATAAAATTTTACTTCCAGATTTTCAAAGAGATTTTCGATGGAAAAAAGAAGAAGAACAGAAAAAACTGGTTGCGTCTGTATTGGCAAGAATGCCAATCGGAAGCATTTTACTGTTGCGCTCGGATCCGAAGGAATATGGTGCAAAAATAATCGGATCAAAAAATAAGAAGACAGAGATTGCCGATTTGGTGGAAAAAGATAAGACGGTAAAATTTTTATTGGATGGACAGCAGAGAGTGACTGTTTTAACAAACGTTTTTTCTAATATTATTTTTGAGTCTTGTAAAAGCGTATCAGAATTATGTTCTCCAGCATTAAAACGAAGATTTTTTCTACGAATTCCAAAATGGAAAGAACTGTGGGAACAAAATAAAAAACATATGGAAGAAACAGAAGAGTTGGATTTATTCGGAGTCTGTCATTTTAAATTTAAATACAGTGATTTGAAAAAAGATCCAGAATTTTTATCTGGAGAGATCGAACAATACATCGAATGTAAAAGTTTTCTTGCATCTGCGAAGGAACCGTTTCATCCATATAAAGAATTATCTACGGAACTGGATGCCTATTGTATGTCTCAGGAAAATGGGTATTATATCCCTCTTTTTTTGTTGACAGCAGACACAGATCAGGGAGAACTACGACGGGATAAAATTCTGGAGAAGATTGCAGCAGGTATAAAAGAAGAAATTGAGAGTACCTATGCCGGTTTGACAGATGAGGAAGAAAGATGGCAGTTTTTGCAGGAAATATTTGAATTGAAGCCGGAACGGAAATCTGAATGGGATACAAAAGAAAAAGTAGAAAGTCAATTAGAGGATAAAGAAACATTGTGGAAACGTGCGCTGGATGCATATTTAGATGCTTGTGTCAAAGAGTTGAAATTGAATCAGATTATTATGGATGCAGAACAGAGGAGCAGGGCGATTGATATTTATGAAAATATGAATCGTGGTGGTGTGAGTTTAAATACCTTTGATTTGATGATGGCAAGAGTGGCAACGGTTATGACGGATTCTCTAAACGAATGTATGCAAAAGGAAATGGAAAGTGAAAGAGAGTATCCGCTTGAAGTTTTGCCTGATGTGATAAAAAAAGAATTTGCATCAAAAAATGAGTATAACGCAACAATAGAAACCAGATGTTATGACAGTAATAAGGACGAATTTATGGCAAAATACATAGATGTGTTTTTGGAGGTATTGTCCTTGTATTGTCATAATAAGGCATTCGTATCGAACGAATATAAATTGGAACATATTAAAAAAGATAAAATACTAAATTTAGAGCCAAAGGAAATTAAGGATAATTATAGACTGGCTTGCAGGGCGATAGACCGAGCCATGTTCTTTTTTCAAACGCGATGCGGAATTCGATATTTAAGTGAAATCAATTATTCTTTGATGGTTGTGATCGTAGCGACCATATTTATGAAAGAGGAATACTTTTACGATAAACAGGTACACGATATTCTAGAAGCATGGTATTGGTCGAGTATTTTTGCTGGAGAATTTGATCGGGATCAAAATAAACAAGCGATTCAGCATTTAAATAAATTGACCGGAACATTGCAAAATAGACAAAATGTTGCGTGGATTAAAAATCTCAAATCTACCATTTTGAATATGACAAATTTTTCTGATAAAGAGTTTTTATTGATGAATAAAGTAAATGAGGATCGGGTGCCAAAAGAAATTCTTCGAAATTATGTATGCCAATATTGGTTAGCACAAACTTACACAGACATGTTTGAACCAAATAAAAAAATAAGTGTTTTTTGTGATGAGGCAGAGAACTTAGAGGCACATCATATTATACCACTCGGTTCGGTGAAAAAAATGAAGGAATCGACAAGGAATTTGCGCAAAGATAGTAAAAATATTTGTAATTCACCTTTGAATTTTGTGTTTATTACAAAGGAGGCAAACAAAAGAATTTCTGCAGATTCTTTAGAAATTTATGCAAAAAGGATTTGCGCAGGAGCAAGACAATCTTTGTGCATTAAATATAATAATGAAATGCCGGCAGGAAATACGGAGAAAATCTGGGAAGTATTAGAGGAACGTTATGAGGCTTTAAAGGGAAGTATAGAGAATAAATTGAACACTTTATTGCCATAAAAATAAAGAAACGCCTGGCAGAACAATTGTAGTTCTGCCAGGCGTTTGATTTAAAACAGGAAAAAGAAAAGACTACGGGCGTCTATAACGCGTTGACTTCCCACGTCCCTCCTGAACAAGTAAGTGTTTTTGTGTCATTTCTTTCAACAATCGACCACTAGCTGTCTGGCTGATTCCGAGCAGTTGCTCAACCTCTTTTCGCGTGATTGTTTGCTGTTTTTCTGCGAGTGAGAGTACAGAATCAATGGAATTGTTTGGCGCTATTTTGGGCTGTTTTGCGTTTGTTATAAAATTCATATTTGGAAGTGTGATCTTAAATGCGTGACTGGATGTTTCAATCCGAGGCTTTTGCGCACTGTTTGCGTAGGCATTAAAAATCTTTTGAATACCGGTTCCATATGCTTCAATCAATTTTAAACGGTAAAATATATTGGCCAGTTTCGCATTTCGGCAGACAGAAATTCCCATCAGAACGTCATCCAGTGTGATTCCGGAAACAAGACCACCAATGGAAGTAAATTCCATCCGGTCGGCATAGAGACTGATCAGAGTGCTTGCCTGGAAGGCATATTCCCGATGAATCAGTGAATTTAGGTGTCTTCAAATACAGCAACTTTGACTGTGTGAACACACTGGTCAGAGAGCAGTAGTCCAAGGTTGGTGTATACGCTGTCATGACTTAAAATTCCAAGTGTTTTCATTTGTGTGTCTCCAAAAGAGATGTTTCTGTCGGAGAATTTTTTTTCACTGTTTCAAATGTGAGTGTTTGTTCTAAAGAGCGCATTTCTTCAAAATGGTCACCGTCTGTTTCGCTTTCTTGAAAATTCATTTTTATGCACCTCACAAGAAAAATATTCTATTCAGATACTAACCAATCTTGTCAATATCCGGTTAGAATGGTTAGTATCTGACAAGAAAGGAAAAATAGACGGAAAAATTCAGAATAGTATAACCAAATCTTACAAAAAATAGAAAAATCTTAGAATTTAAGCATAAAAAAATAGACATTCTTAGAAAATAGGAATATAATACTATTGAATGAGAATAAAAAAGGAAGTGAGAAGATGCCTGAAAATTCAAATAAAACAAATCATGCAAATATCACAGAAGAAAAGTTGCGAATGTTGATGTTTGAAGTGATTGCAGCGGAACGGAAAAATGTGCGGACAAAAGAAAAAACAGATCGGGAAATGGTGGTAGAGTTACGTAAGATTATACAAGGAACGATAAAGCGTCGCTACTAAAATCAGTTAAGAAACGAGTACAAGAACGATTCTGAGAGTACAGAAACAAATGAAGGAGGAGAGACAGTGCAGTTTGAAGAAATTACAATGTTTAATTTTATGCGCTATAAGGGGAAAAACACAATAAAATTCAGTTGCGATCCGAAACGGAATGTGACGGTGGTGTTGGGAGACAACACTGTTGGTAAAACAACGATTGCGCAAGCCTTTCGGTTTGGACTATATGGTGTGATTCAAACCGAAAAGAAACAGACGCAACAGGATTATACGCTGTTAAACAAAGATGTTATTGCATTAATGGATGCCAATACAAGGGGAAAAGTATCAGTATCTATTGTGATCCGGCAGGAAGATGAGAATCGCAGATATTTTTTAAAGAGAGAAATCGTGTATAAACGATCTTATCCGCGATTTCAGATCGAACCATTGGCAAAGCGTGTGCAACTATCCTATACTGGAATTTATGAGGGCGCGGGGGCAATCGTAGATGTAGAAGAAGGAGAAATTCAGACAGTCATTCAGGATCTGCTGCCAAAAGATTTATCACAATTTTTCTTATTTGACGGGGAAAAATGGAATGAGGATTCCGGCAGTGGGCAAAAAGAGGATATCAAAGAATCGGTACATAAATTAACCGGTTTAACTTCGGTATACAATGCGATGTATCACCTAAAAGATATGGGATCTAATTCGGTGATGTCGCAATTGCGTGGGAAATTGGACAAGGGCGGCGGAGCCATATCAGACAGCTTGGAAGAAGATATCAAAAGAGAAGAATATCAGATCCAAAAAGAACAGGAAAAAATAGACACCTTCCAGAAAAATATACGGCACGAGGAAAAGACGCTGGCTGAGATTGATGCATATCTGGAAACACATCGGGAAACCGAGATGGCGCAGCGTGCATACAAAGAGTTGGAACGCAGTGTTGCCAGAGCGGAAAACAGTCAGCTTCCGGCGTATCGGACACTGGTGCAGAATTTCAGTGAAAAGGGGATGTTTTATCTGGCAAAACCGATGTTGGACCGCTGTATAGAATTGTTAGAAGAAACAAAGCAGGACCGCAAAGATATTCCGTATATTCGGCAGGCAAGTATCGATTATTTGTTAAAAAATCATCGGTGTGTTTGTGGTGCATGCCTGCAGGAAGGCAGTGAGGCCTGGCAGAATCTGTTACAGCAGCGCGAATATCTTCCGCCTGCAGATATCGGTTCCCTGCTTGGAAACTTTCAGTCTACGGCACGTCAATGGAATAACCGTGGCGACGGATTAAAGGAGCAGATGCTAGAACAGGCCAGGCAGGTAAAACAGAATCTGGAAAACTATATTGATCTGCAGAATCGTTATGTTTCCGAGGGGAAACTGTTGGATGAGAATGTTAATTTTGCGGAAAAACGAAAAGAAGAAGCAGACTGTAAGGCGCGCATCCGTCAATTAGAACGGGATCAGCATACTTCGGAAGACCGGATTGCGTCAAAGAAACAGCATATTGCGAGAATGGCAAAAGAGTTAGAAGAGATGGCAGTCAAATCCGAAGCAAATCGTATGTTTCAGGAACAGATTGACTGGGTGACAGCCCTGTATGAGCAGTTAAAAGAAGAATATCGTGCCAAAGAGAAAAAGACCTTTGTCAGTTTGAATCAGAAAATCCAGGACAATTTTTACCGGATGTTCCGCGCAAAGGATAAAAAGGTGGAATTGGATTCCAAATATAATATCAATATGCTTTACAAACAGGGAGAAGCATTTGCGATTGAAAAGAATCTTTCCGAAGGAGAAAAAGTTGCGCGAAATTTTGCCTTTATCGCTGCGCTGCTGGAATACGAAAAAGAATTGAAAACGGTGGGAGACCAGAATGCAACAACATTACCGATCGTGTTAGACGGACCGTTTGCAAAATTGGGAAAGGAAAATATTCAGTTGATTTCCGCTGTTTTGCCGCTTGTGGCGGATCAGGTGATTATTTTTATGCTAGATAAGGACTGGAAATATACAAATCTGGATGCATATGTCGGAGCAAGGTATGAGATTGTAAAAGAGGCAGAAGAAGGATATGCGAGCATTCGGGAAGTGGAGGTGGAGTAAATGGAGGAAGTATTTGAATTCTTTAAAAAGCCGATCAATATCACAGGGAAACATGCACGCATGGCAGCTGAAATGTGGGAACAGGGATGCCTGGAAAACAGTTATTTTTCCCGTCTGATCGATCTGTATCGGATTGCGGCAGTGGTCGGATTTCGGATGAATCGGGTTGCAGAAGTCGATCATTCCGGAGATGACAAGAAAACGATTTTTTTGGAACAGATTATGCGGGAAAAGGATAATCTGGAATTTTTGTTACAGATGATGCGCCTGTTAGAGTCAGTGGAATCCGGTCTTTCAAAGGAAGAAGCAGTGAAAAAAGCATTTCGTGACGTGGACAGTTTTGAAGAATTTGCACATGCTGAAAAACGGTTTCATTCATATGTACTTGGGGGAATAGAGGAGTTATACGAGCGGTTGGTGCAGCGGCGTGTGGAAATCGGAGGCGAATATGTGGATGAAAAGACTTCAAATCTCGTGTCGTGTATAGAGTATTTTTCTTAAAAATTTGTTTTAAATAGAAAAATATAGAAAATAATCAAAAATGTATTGACAAATTAGAGAAAAAGGGATATTATATAATCATATTATACCAAACCAAATTATAAAAGGTTGCTACAATAAGGTAGTATACCGAAAAGCTCCAATCCCATTCTTTTTAGAATGGGATTGTCTTTTTCGGGGAAACTTTTTTACAAAATCAGAGAACTGGTCCCGAAAGGTTCCAAAATAGGAGGGGTACTATGAATCAAAACAGAAACTATCGGATTGGGTTGGATATTGGTATTGCGTCTGTTGGCTGGGCAGCAGTCGAAACGGATGCGGCAGATGAACCGAGACGGATTCTGGATCTTGGCGTTCGGATTTTTGAAGCGGCAGAGATTCCAAAAACCGGAGAACCACTGGCAAAGCCGCGAAGAGAAGCACGAACGACTAGAAGACGGCTACGTAGAAGACATCATCGGTTAGAACGCATCAAGCAGTTATTTGAGCAGGCAGGATTGATTTCGGTAGAGGAATTTGAGAAACGGTTTCAAAGTACAGAATTGCCGGATGTATATGAACTTCGTGTACGAGCTTTGGATGAGCGAATTAGTGATGCAGAATTTACGCAGATTTTGTATCATATTGCAAAGCACAGGGGATTTCGTTCTACGCGAAAAGCAGAGATGCGAGAGGACAAAGAGATGGGTGCCGTTTCTTCAGCAGTAAAAGAAAACGAAAAACGAATGAAGGAAAACGGATATCGTACCGTTGGTGAGATGATCTATAAGGACGAAGCATTCCGGGAAAATGCACCATGGCGCACTGAACACTATATTCTGGCACCGAGAAACAGGCAGGGAGATTACAAACATACAATTTTACGGAAAGATTTAGAAGCGGAAGTAAAAACATTATTTGAAGCACAGCGTACATTTGGAAATGAAAAATTAACGCTGGAGTTCGAAGAACAATTTTTACAGATCATGCTGGGACAGCGCTCCTTTGACAAAGGGCCGGGAAATCAGCCGGATGGCACACCGAGTCCGTATGCAGGAGATTTGATTGAAAAAATGGTCGGAAACTGTACGCTTGAGCCGAAGGAAAAACGAGCCAGTAAGTATACCTATACGGCAGAACGGTTTGTGGTTTTGGAAAAAATCAATCATTTGAAATTGGTGAACCGGGCAGGTGAAAGCAGAGCTTTGACATCGGAGGAACGGGAAAAGTTGTTGGCGTTGGCATATGCACAAAAAGAAGTGAAATATGCAGCAGTTCGGAAAAAACTGAATCTTTCAGAGATGGAACGATTTAAAGGATTAAGTTACGGATATGGAAAGGCAGAAGAACAGGTGAAAAAAGTAGAGGCAGCCGTTTTTTTGAAAATGTCATTTTTCCATGATATGAAAAAGATTTTTCCGGAATTAACGCCGGAACTTGCAGCACAAAGACAGGAGCAGTTGGATCAGATCGGACAGATCCTGACGCTATATAAAGGAGATGAAAGCCGAAGAGAGCGGTTAAAGACCCTCGGGTTAGCGGATGCAACGGTGGAAGAACTTTTATACTTAAATCCGAGCAAATTTCAACATCTGTCGTTGAAAGCGATGAAAAAGATCTTGCCTTATCTGGAACAGGGATTTGTTTACAATGAAGCTTGCGAACAAGCTGATTATGACTTTAAAGGGGATGCAGACAAAGAAAAATCAGAGTATATTACCGGTGATATTCTGAAAAAAGCAATGGAAGATATCCCGAATCCGGTAGTAAAGCGTTCGATATCTCAGACGGTGAAAGTTTTAAATGCGATCATTCGAAAATATGGCTCTCCACAGGCAGTACATATCGAACTGGCACGTGAGATGTCTAAAAATTATCAGGAGCGACAGAAAATTGAAAAAGAGCAGAAAAAGAATCAGGAGAGAAATGAGGACGTTGTGAGGGATATTCGAGAGACGTTTGGTCTCGCACATCCGACCGGACAGGATATTTTAAAATATCGCTTGTGGAAAGATCAAAACGAACTTTGTATGTATTCTGGAGAGCATATATCTGCCGGAGAATTGTTCCAAAAAGGTGAGGTTGATATCGATCATATTGTGCCGTACAGTATCTGTTTTGATGATAGCTATCACAATAAAGTGCTCGTAAAATCGAAATATAATCGGGAAAAGGGAAACAGACTTCCGTATGAATATTTTGGTCAACAGGAAGAGCGATGGAAAAAATTTGAACTGTTGGTGGAAAATTATATTCGAGATGCGAGAAAACGGCAGCTGCTTTTAAAACACGAATTTACAGAGGAAGAGCGCAAGGCATTCCGGGAAAGAAACCTTACAGATACGAAGTATATTACAAGAGTGGTCTTTAACTTAATTCGAAATCATCTGAAAATGGCAGATTACATGGATCCACAAAAAAAACAACATGTGTTTGCTGTAAATGGAGCAATTACCAGTTATATGCGAAAACGGTGGGGGTTGATGCAAAAGGATCGTTCTACTGATCGTCATCATGCAATGGATGCTGCAGTGATTGCCTGTTGTACACCTGGAATGATTCAAAAAATTTCTCGTAATGTACAGGGGCGAGAGTTAGCGTATGCATATGATTTTCAATTCCCTGATGAGGAAACAGGAGAAATTATTGATCGTAGTAACTTTTCAAGAGAAGAATGGGATGAAAAATATGGTGTGCAGATTCCAAAACCATGGAAAGATTTTAACTATGAGCTGACGGTACGTTTGTGGGGAAATTTTGACTCCATAGAACAGACAGCGGAGCAGACAGAGGCAGATTTTTGGAATCAGAGTGAGAGTCAAAAGAATGACGGACTCAAACAAAATCCGGAAGTGGCGGATGTGTACCAGAGAGTATTGGGAATGGATGCACCGAATCTGTCGGATTGTGAGAAAAACAGACTGGTTCTGCAGAAAATCGGATATACTCCAGAAGAATTAGATGAGGTTCATTCCGTTTTTGTATCTCGTATGCCGAAACATAAAGTCACAGGAGCCGGACATGCCGATACCATTCGCAGTCCACGTTATTTTGAAGAAGATGGAATTGTACTGTCAAAGACGGCTTTATGTGACTTGAAATTAGATGCGAAAACAGGAGAAATTAAAGATTATTATGCACCGGAAAGTGACCGATTGCTGTATGAGGCAATCAAGAGACAATTGCAGCTTCATGGAAATGACGGAAAAAAAGCATTTCCGGAAGGCGTTGATTTCCATAAGCCAAGAGCAGACGGAACGGAAGGTCCTGTGGTTCGGAAAGTGAAGACGTCCAAGAAACAATCTATGGGTGTGTATGTGAATGATAAAACCGGAATTGCGGAAAATGGAAACGGCTCAATGGTGCGCGTGGATATTTTTCGGGAGAATGGAAAGTATTATATGGTGCCGATTTATACTTCGGATACGAAGAAGAAGGAATTGCCAAATCGGGCGGTGGTGGCGAATAAGCCATATAGCCAGTGGAAAGAAATGAAAGAAGAAAACTTTTTGTTTAGTTTGTATTCGAGGGATTTGGTAAAATTCAAGCATAAAAAAGGAATGAATGCTACAGATGTCAATGAGAATAAATTGATTTTTAATGAGCAAATTGTTTATTATATTTCTAGTGATATAGCAGGCGGAAAGATAAATGGTTGTTCACATGATAGATCTTTTTCATTTAGAGGTTTGGGAATACAATCGCTAGATTATTTAAAAAAATATCAAGTAGATGTTTTGGGAAATATTTCAGAAGTGAAGAAGGAAAAACGAATGCGATTTCATTAAACAAAAGCAAGGTTAAAGTTCCATAGAATGGAGGAGAGGTCCATGGGTTATCGAAATATCATGATATCGAACCCAATGCAGTTACATATCAAAAATCAGCAGTTGATTTTGGGGACAGATGAAGAAATAAAAATTCCAATGGAGGATATCAATTGTATCCTGATTGAAACACAAAATGTGCAGGTTTCTGCTTATTTCTTACAACAGGCAGCAGAACTCGGCGTTGCAGTGTTTGTCTGTGATCGAACGCATACACCTAATGGGGTCCTTCTCCCTCTTGTGCGACATAGCCGGCATTATCATATGCTAAAAAATCAAATGACTGCGAGCAAACCATTTCAGAAACGACTCTGGCAGCAGATTATTGTCCAGAAAATTAAAAATCAGGCAAAATGTCTGGAACTGAACGGCTTGGAGGGGGCACAAGAATTAGAAAAGATGAGCCGGCAGGTACAATCCGGAGACCGGACCAATCAGGAGGCAGCAGCGGCATTATTTTATTTCCGACGTTTGTTTGGGGATACCTTTGTCCGTAGAAAAGAATGTCTGATCAATGCAGCGTTAAACTATGGATATGCGCTTGTTCGCGGATTACTTGCAAGAACGATCATCTGTTATGGATTTGAACCGGCAATCGGGATTTTTCATCACAGTGAAGTGAACAGTTATAATTTGGCAGATGACCTGATCGAACCATTTCGTCCTATGATCGATCTGTATGTTTCTCAGCATTTTACGGAAGAAAGAGAAGAAGAACGATTGACACCTGAGGACAAACGAGGCTTGTTTCAAATATTGAGCTATGACATGAATGTGTGTGGCGAATCTCATAGTCTGAGCAATAGCATAGAGAAACTGGTGATGAGTTTCAGCAGCTGCATGGAACAGCGGCGTGAAGAACTCTGGGTACCGGAATTAATCTCTTTGCAGATACATGAGTATGAGTAAGTTTATGAGAATGATTGTATTCTTTGATCTGCCAGTCACAACAGCAAAAGAGCGGAAAGCAGCCACACAGTTTCGTAATTTTTTGCTAAAAGATGGATATCATATGGTTCAGTATTCGGTATATTCCCGTGTTTGCAACGGCGTAGATGCTGTCAACAAACACGAGGCACGTCTGAACCTGCATTTGCCGGATAACGGTTCAGTTCGTTTATTGGTACTTACAGAAAAACAGTATGAATCCATTCGGATTCTTCTGGGAGAACGTACGCCTGATGATAATGGTGAGCCTGCAAAACTGACCAGCTTTTTTTGAAAAAGAGTAATTTTAGAGAAAAATGTTGAAGAAAAATCTTCTTTTTTAGAAAAGAAAAATCCCTGAGAGCTTTATTTTCTCAAGGGTTTTTCTTATAATATTATACCACACCAAATTACAAAAGGGAGCCACAACTCTCCGTACCACATATCAATAATCATGTTAATTATACCACACCAAATTACAAAAGGGAGCCACAACAATTCTCATGGAGATTTCAGAAAAAGCCTTATTATACCACACCAAATTACAAAAGGGAGCCACAACTGATTAGTCCACATATATACATATGTAAGATTATACCACACCAAATTACAAAAGGGAGCCACAACGTAAGCGATGAATAACACACCGCCTACCATATTTCTAAATTCAGTTAAAGCTGTA
>JBJENW010000089.1:0-3389 GCA_051880395.1 Lachnospiraceae bacterium
GACAAATCAGAAATTGATATACATCTGCTTATTTGCGTATTGCCAAATAAAATCGACTCCGGCCATCCCGATTGCAAAAAGAATGACAAGTGCAGTCAAAAATATCGCCGTTTTATCGTAGACAAATTCTACCTTTTCCTGCGCGTTTGCAGCCAAGACTTCCATTCCGAGCAAAATCAGGATGCATGGCCAAAACCGTATTACCTGCAGCACTTCCACCGCCGGAATAAATACATGAACCAGATAAATGATTCCACATAAGATCAGCGTCAGACCAAATGTGATACTTCCCACATGATGTACCCGTTTCTGTTCCTGTGTTTTTTCTTCTATCTGCACCGTCTGTGCCATTGGCACAGACTGCAGATCCATTTCCTTTTCCATATGATCCCTCTTTTCTATAGTTCTTCTTTTCTTTCTTCTTCCATCAGCTCTTCTTTCTTCCCTTTTACCATACGCACACCCAGCATAACAATGCCAACGCCCACTGCGATCTGCACCAGATATCCCGACACCATCTCATAAATCTGCCAGATCACATCCGGAATAAACGCACTAAAAGAATAAAAAATTCCTCTTGTTGTCAAATAAACTCCAATCACGATCAACACAATCGCAAACACTTTGTTGTGTTTCTTTATCAGTCCATTCCAGACATCCTGCAAGCCGCCGAGTTCGAACAGATACTCATCTGGCATCTGATTCAACTCTTCATTCGACATATGTGCCATGTTTCTCGCATGGAAAAATGCATAAAACCAGACGATCATATCAATAAACATCAATTCTCCAAGGTTCATAAACACTGACAGCACGATCACCCCCACAAATGCTGTCAAAAGACTGAGCCCCATTCTCATAAATCCCATATACATCTCGGAACATCCCGGAATAAATGCCAACCAGAAGTTCCAAAAACGACTTTTTTGTTTTTTCATTCTTTTTCTCCTTTTCTAACGAATTTCTTTTTTCGAACCGGAAATTAAAAAATCTGAAAACCGATTCATCTGTTCACACCAGTTACCGGATGTTTCTGCAAGCCGCCTAGTGATGGATGGTTTTTGCTCAAAATTCTGCGGCAGCTGTTTTTCCACATTTGGCAGACAAAACAAGAGCAAAATGGCGGCAGCGGCAGCAGCACTGACTTTCAACCGGTAAAAGAATAACTGCTGCTTTCGTTTTTGTCTCAACTGCACCGGTTTTCTATTTTGTTCTACAGCTGGCAGCTGCTTTTCTTTCATCTGCTGTGCCTGTGTCAAAATTTCTGCTTTTAGATACGATGGTGCCTGCAGCATATGATGCGCTTCCACATCCGCGATCAGATTTTGAAGTTCCTCATCCGACAGATATGAAAGCTCTTTTTCTTGTTTTTCCATTCGCTATCCCTCCTGTTCTTCCCGATAAATTTTTCGCAGCATATCCCTCGCCCGATAAATCTGCGTCTGCACTGTTTTCAGATTTCGATTCTTCCGCTTTGCAATTTCTTCCGCATTCTTTTCCTCATAAAAATACAGATACGCGATCTCATCATAGGGCGGTCGCAGCTTTTTGCAATTTTTCTGCAGCATTTGTGCTGTATCTAAATCCAATGTCTCCTGCTCCGGCTGTCCATGCCTTGACGGTTCATTTTCTAACATGACATCTTCCACCGGAACCTGTCTGCGTGCGGCTTGTCGCAGATAATCCACCGCTTTATTTGATGCGATCCGGCAAAGCCACGCCTTTTCATCTCCGCCTGTAAATGAATCCGCATGCTCAAAGGCAGATAAAAACGTTTCCTGCGTCAGATCCTGTGCTGCAAAATAATCATTCGTCATACGATAACAGATTGAAAAAATCAAATTTTCATACCGATCGATCAGATCTGACAGCTCTTCTTGTATCTTAATTTTATCCACCTCCATTTCCTTTTCATTCAATAAAACGAACCTGCTCTACAAAAATCTTCAACTTTTTCAAAAAAAAATAGATTCCGTATACCGGAATCCATTTTTTTATTTTTCTCTATTTGTTCGCTGTGCGATCGCATTCTTTCCAAACGTCACAACCGCCTTCGAAATTGCAGATGCCGTCACTGTAACGCACAACACAACAGCTGTCTGAGCCGCAAAACTTGTCAGTGGTAAATTTTTTGAAATATTTAATCCCAAAACCTGATTTAAATATAAGATCAGACTGCTCGAACCAAGAAAATAGAAGAATTTATTATTAAAAAATTCATTTCCATAGGTCTGTCCGCTAAAACTGGTTGCGATCGACACCCACATAGCTAAGAAAAATATAATTTCATAGCAGGCTCTTACGGTGGAAATGCAAAACAGCAGCGGAAGGATATAGCAGACAACCTCTAACCCTGTAAGTCCTGCTCTCTGACGCCTGGTCAGGTTTTGTTTCGATAAATAAAGTGCAAACTCATAGGCAGCCGCTCCCAGCGCAATCTCTGCCATTGCACGAAGCAGGTATGCGCAGCATACTCCTGTCCATCTTCCTGCACCTGCCGCAAATGTTCCGAATTCGTGTGAAAAATAACCAAGAATCATAAGTCCCCCAACCGGTGCGATCACACGAACAAACATCGAGTAATATTTCCTGCAAATTGGATACAAGATCATACAGGCGAAAATCATACAACTGATATACCATTCCACATGATTCAGATTCGCCACTCCATACCCCAACTTCTGTATCAGCAGTAAGTTTGGAAAATAATTCATAAAATTTTTTATGATCAGTTTCAGTGACCAGTGATTCAAAAAAATATTTGCAACAAACAAACATCCGAATGCGATCAGATGATACGGAAGGATCGCCTTGATCTTTCGCACCATAAAATGAAATGTTTCTTCTCCAATGTCCGCCTGCACTTCTGTATTCTGCAAACTCTTATGAATTGTTTTTGCCATTAGAAATCCTGTAACCAGATAAAAAAATTCCACTCCCATATACCCTCTGGGGAAAAATGCAAAGTGCATAGTAGATCGATCAATTTGTAAAAATTGTTTTTGGCAGTGAAATAAAATGATCGTAATGCAATAGATAAATCGAAAGCATTCGATCTTGCCATTTTTTCGCATTGCTCTGTGCCTCCTCTTTTTGTCATCCTATTATACGTCAAAAAACAGTCTTATCATATCATATTTTTTTTAACAGTAGAATAGTTCATTTGACACAACACACGGTAAACGCAAGCTTTCTGTTTGTACACGCACTTACGTTTTATATGGGTGTAAGTGTTGCGGACGGAACTTTATTGGCCACCCGAAACGGCATCGGCCCCACCACTCTTTGAAAAAGAGTGACGCGAAAAATAGCTCAATCGGGGGGATTTCTATATGGACGTTTCCAAAATTCGGCTGGGTGCGCAAGGCGGGGGCGGCTGTTTCCAGAAA
>JBJENW010000090.1:0-3360 GCA_051880395.1 Lachnospiraceae bacterium
AGTTTTGACGGGCAGTTCTGCGATGCCTTTGCTGTTTTTTGATTGTTGGACAACCTCCAAAAAACAGCAAAAATAAAGCATCGCAGGACTGCCCGTCGCGAACTTACTTCATTTCTGTCTAGCCACTCTGTAAGATGCCGCCCCGTGTTCTGCGCCTGCCCGAATCCCGGAAACGTCCGTAAAGGAATCCCCAGGCTGAGATCTGTTTCGCCAAGCCACCCCCAAAGAGTGGTGGAGCCGATACCGTTTCGGGTAGCCGATAAATTAATGGTTGCAACACTTACACTCATATAAAGCGTTAATACGGTGGAGCAGAAACAAAAATGGCATATTAAAAAAAAGTTAAGTAAATCTTAATGGATATGTTTTCCTATTTGCGTTATAATGATTTTATTACGAATAATTAGGAGGCTTTTTATATGAAGAAAAAAAACGTGCTGCCGCCACGCGCCCCGGAACCGACACGCTTTTCTCCCGATTGGAATGTCGGTCTGACAGAAGAACAGGTCGATATCCATGAGGAAGAAGGATATACCAATGAAGCTGTGGATTCCTCGGCAAAAACGGTAAAAGATATTGTTTTAGGAAATCTTTTTACATATTTTAATTTAATTTTCCTTGTACTTTCCATTCTGCTGATCATTGTAGGTTCCTACCGAGATCTGACCTTTTTACCGGTCATCATCATCAACACTCTGATCGGTATCATTCAGGAAATCCGTTCAAAAAAAGTATTGGATAATCTGAATATGTTAAATCAGTCTACTGTACAAGTCGTGCGAAACAAACAATCTTATCCAGTCAGTATTCACGACCTTGTATTAGACGATATTGTACAGTTTTCTGCCGGAAATCAGATTTGTGCCGATGCTGTGGTACAGCAGGGGGAGGTTCAGGTAAATGAAGCGCTGTTGACCGGTGAATCGGATGAGATCACGAAACGACCGGGCGATCCACTTCTTTCGGGAAGTTTTATCGTATCGGGAAACTGCTTTGCCAGACTCGAAAAAGTCGGCCGCGATTCCTATATCAACAAGCTGACGTTGGAAGCAAAATCTACAAAATCGAAAGAACAGTCGGAAATGATCCGTTCACTGGACCGTTTGGTAAAAATGGTTGGTATCATTATCATTCCAATCGGAATCCTATTGTTTATGCAGAGTTTCTATTACAACGGAGAAACATTCCGCGAAAGCATTCGCTCGATGGTTGCTGCGATTGTCGGCATGATTCCGGAAGGATTATACCTGCTTGCAAGTGTTGCGCTTGCCGTCAGTTCCATGCGACTTGCAAAGCAGAGTGTACTTTTACACGATATGAAATCCATCGAAACATTGGCGCGCGTAGACGTCCTCTGCGTGGATAAAACTGGTACGATCACAGAAAATACGATGCAGGTTCACAAGCTGATTCCATCCAAAGTATATGATGGGTCTTCGATGCCATCTTTAGAAAGTCTGGTCGCCGATTTTGCCAATGCGCAAGAGGCAGACAATATCACGATGGAAGCCTTAAAGGCACACTTTACACAACATACCGATGCACGCTGCACTCAGCACACCGGATTTTCCTCTACCTATAAATATAGCAGTGCCACTTTTTCAGGCCGCACGTTAGTTCTCGGTGCGCCGGAATTTGTTCTGCGTGATGCCTATGATACCTATGCAGACGAGATTCGTCCATATGCAGAAAAAGGATATCGAACACTGGTATTTGGTTCGTATGACGGAACGCCTGACGGTGGTGCCTTGACCGAAGCAGTTGTTCCACTTGGATATGTCCTGTTATCCAACCCGATTCGAAAAGAAGCACCTGACACTTTCCGCTTTTTTGCCGAACAGAATGTCGATGTAAAAGTCATCTCTGGCGACAATCCTGCCACAGTATCTGAAGTAGCCGCACAGGCTGGTATCGCCAACGCTTCGTCGTATATCGATGCTTCCACTTTGCACACCGAAAATGACGTTTACAATGCGGTTGCCAAATACACGGTTTTTGGACGTGTAAATCCGGAACAGAAACGCCAGATTGTAAAAGCGTTGCAATCTCAAGGACGCACAGTTGCCATGACCGGAGACGGTGTCAATGATGTTCTTGCCCTCAAAGATGCGGACTGTAGTGTTGCCATGGCTGCTGGAAGCGATGCTGCCATCCAGGCGGCACAGCTGGTTTTACTGGAGTCCAATTTTTCCCGTATGACAGATGTGGTTATGGAAGGACGCCGTGTCGTCAACAATATCCAGCGGTCTGCCAGCCTGTTTTTGATCAAAAACGTGTTCTCTCTGTTGCTGGCGATCTTTTCTCTGGTATTAATGTATACATATCCGCTGTCGCCGTCACAGGTATCACTGATCAGTATTTTTACAATTGGATTCCCTGCCTTTTTCCTGGCACTGGAGCCAAACAAGAACATGATCAAAGGACACTTTTTGACAAATGCATTTTTAAAAGCGCTGCCCGCTGCCCTGACAGATGTCATCGTCGTTGCATCACTTGTCATTTTTGGAAATTCGTTTGATGTGGATCCAAACGATATAGCAACAGCCGCTACCATGCTGCTCGCCATCGTCGGATTTATGATCTTATTTAAAATCAACTATCCGATGAACAAATTCCGCTGGATCGTACTGATTACCAGTATACTTGGATTACTCGGCTGCAGCTTTTTCCTCCCGCAGTTGTTCAGTCTTTCTCATATGTCGAAACACTGCATCATGTTATTTGGTATTTTCTCTATCGCGACAGAACCTGTCTTTCGTTATCTGTCAATTGGAACAGAACTTTTAGAGAAACGTATTGCTAAGCGAAATCAAAAACGAAGAGAGAAAAAACGCGCAAAGGTGGAAAAAAAGATTCAAAAAATCGAAAAGAAGAGCAATCACAACTAAGCATTGTTTGCATAAAAAAAGAGGTTTCAAATCTGAAACCTCTTTTTTATGCCGGCGACCGGAATCGAACCGGTACTGTATTTCTACAACAGGATTTTAAGTCCTGCGCGTCTGCCAGTTCCGCCACGCCGGCATGTTCTATCGAACATCTGGCTTAACCAGAATGGGTGGAGATGGATTCGAACCATCGAAGCATTAAGCAGCAGATTTACAGTCTGTCCCCTTTGGCCACTCGGGAATCCACCCAAACGTCTTTCGTCAACCGCAAATCGGCTTGACAAGATATGATTATAGCACGCATTTTTTCCTTTTGCAAGCATTTTTTTCTCCAATTAAAAAAATTCTGATTTGTCGAGCAAACCACCACGTTATTGGCTTCACTACTTTTTGATATTTTAACGAAAAATATCTTAACCGGGGGGAGTTCCTATACGGACGTTTCCGGTATTTGGCGGGGGTACACAAGGGGCGG
>JBJENW010000091.1:0-3360 GCA_051880395.1 Lachnospiraceae bacterium
ATGGTATCGGAACACATGAAGAGCTTCTTTTAAATAACCAGATCTACCGTGAAGTTTATGAGTCCCAGACTCAGGGCGGCGGAGACTTTGATGAGAAGGCAGGTGAGTAGATATGGCAGGACAGAATGGAAAGATGATGCATGGCGGCAAGATGCCGGGAGCAAAAGGACCGAGAGGCGTTAAACCGAATGTGAAGAATCCTGGGAAATTGTTTAAGCGTCTGATGGCATATATTTTTCAAAATTACGGAATTCAATGTATCATTGTTGTCATTTTGATATTTGCGGGGGTTCTTGCAAACGTTCAGGGAACAATGTTCATGAAGAATCTTATTGATGATTATATTACACCATTTTTACTTACAGATAATCCGGATTTTTCACCGCTCGCTCATGCAATTGCCAGAGTCGGACTCTTTTATCTGATAGGTGTTATTTCGGTATATGCGTATAACCGGATTATGGTGAATGTGACACAGGGAACATTGAGAAATTTAAGAAATGAATTATTTGAGCATATGGAAAAACTTCCGATCAAATATTTCGATACACATGCCCATGGCGATATTATGTCCGTGTACACAAATGATATTGATACACTTCGGCAGATGATCAGCCAGAGCATTCCTCAGATTATCAATAGTGGTGTGACGATTGTAAGCGTTTTTGTCAGTATGCTGATCCTAAATATTCCGCTTACGATAGTGACGATGTTCATGGTTGGTGTTATGCTTTTCTGCACAAAGAAAGCAACTGCGCAGAGTGGAAAATATTTTATTGAACAGCAGATTAATCTTGGTGCGGTTAACGGACATATTGAAGAGATGATGAATGGTCAAAAAGTTGTAAAGGTTTTCTGCCATGAAGAAGAGAGTAAGAAAAAGTTCAAAGAATTAAATGACAAATTGTTTGTCAGTGCAGACAGAGCGAATACGTTTTCGAATTTTCTGGGACCAATTAATGCACAGCTTGGAAATGTAAGCTATGTACTCTGTGCAATCGTAGGAGGAGCTTTGGCATTAAATGGCATTGGCGGATTTACACTTGGAGGACTTGCGAGCTTTCTGACATTTAATAAAAGCTTCAGTATGCCGATCAATCAGATCAGCCAGCAGCTGAATTCCGTGATCATGGCTCTTGCCGGAGCAGACAGGGTATTCAAACTTCTGGATGAAGAAACTGAGCAGGATCAGGGATATGTGACGCTTGTAAATGCATGTGAAAAAGACGGGAAACTTGTGGAATGTGAGGAACATACCGGAAGATGGGCCTGGAAACATACACATCAGGCAGACGGAAGTGTTGACTATGTGGAAGTGAAAGGCGACGTTGTATTTAACGGCGTTGATTTTGGGTACAGCGATGATAAAATGGTTCTACATGATATAAAACTTTATGCAGAGCCGGGACAGAAAATAGCATTTGTCGGATCCACCGGAGCAGGAAAGACAACGATTACGAATCTGATCAACCGCTTTTATGATATTCAGGACGGAAAGATCAGATATGACGGAATTAATATTAATAAGATTAAAAAATCAGATCTTAGAAAATCTCTCGGAATCGTTCTTCAGGACACACATTTGTTTACGGGAACTGTAAAAGAAAATATCAGATTTGGTAAACTGGATGCAACAGATGAGGAAGTTGTGGCAGCAGCAAAGCTTGCTAATGCAGATGGATTTATCCGTAGACTTCCGGATGGATATGATACGATGCTTACCGGTGACGGTGCAAACTTAAGCCAGGGTCAGAGACAGCTCCTTTCCATTGCAAGAGCAGCCATTGCAGATCCGCCGGTCCTTATTCTGGATGAGGCAACAAGCTCTATCGATACAAGAACAGAAAGAATCGTGCAGGATGGTATGGATAAGCTGATGAAGGGAAGAACGACTTTTGTTATTGCACACAGGCTTTCTACAGTAAGAAATTCTGATTGTATTATGGTACTTGAGCAGGGAAGGATCATAGAGCGAGGAACCCATGATCAGTTAATTGATGAAAAGGGAAAATATTATCAATTATATACGGGAAACGCAATCAGTGCGTAAGAAAATGAGCGGGAGGAATCAAAATGTATTATTTTGACAGAGGAATTGAGAGAAAAGGCACAAACTGTATAAAATGGGATTCATCGTTTGTTACATCAGATGTCACACCGATGTGGATTGCGGATATGGATTTTGAGGTGGCACCGGCAATTACAGAAAATCTGAAAAATCAGGCGTTACAGGGTGCTTTCGGATACCAGTTCCTTTCGGATAAGTATTATGATTCGATTATAAATTGGATGAAAAGAAGGCATAATCTGGAACTAAAAAAAGAGGAAATCTGCTATGTTCCCAATGTGGTAATGGCTCTTTCTTTCGCGGTTCAGACGGTTTCTGAACCGGGAGATGAGATTATCATTCAGACTCCGGTATATGGACCTTTTTTCAAGGTGGTGAATGATAATGACCGGGTTCTGGTAGAAAATCCGCTTAAAAATGAAAATGGTTATTATACTATGGATCTGGAAGATTTTGAACGTAAAATTACGTCAAAAACAAAGGCTGTTATTATCTGTAATCCGCATAACCCGACCGGACGAGTATGGAAAAAAGAAGAATTAAAAGCATTTGCAGATATCTGTGTGAAACACGGAATTTATATCATCTCGGATGATATTCACAGTGAACTTATTTCGGACGGATTTGAACATACATTTATCAGTTCTGTATCAGAAGAGGCGAAAGAGAAATGTATTATATGTACCTCTCCGTCAAAGGCATTTAATATCGCCAGTGTGCATGTGGCAAATTGTTTCATTTATAATAAAGAGTTGAGAAATAAATTTAGAAACATAGAAGAAAAGTCACATGCGGCAGAGAATAATGCATTTGCAGAGGCTGCCCTTTTGGGGGCTTATGATGAGTCTGAAGACTGGCTTGATGAGTTAAACCATTACATTAATGGTAATCTGGATTATTTTGTGGATTATATTAATAGAGAAATTCCGAATCTTACAGTACATAAACCGGAAGGAACTTATCTGGTGTGGGTGGACTTTAGAAAAACCTCTGTACCAGGAAGGGAACTTCACAATTATTTGCTAAAAGAGTGTCATGTGGCAACGAATGATGGAACTTTTTTTGGTGAACTGGGAAGTGGATTCGCGAGATTTAACCTGGCATGTCCGAGAAAGAGGATTACTCCGGTGTTAGAGATGTTGAAAGAAAAGTTTGCATAAAAGGATTTATTAAACAATAAAGACAGGGAGCAGATGAAAAAAACTTCATCTGCTCTTTTCACATTCCATTCAAATTTTCATATGATGGATGGGAAGGAGTGTGATTTTATGTTTACTGCAAACCATACACGG
>JBJENW010000092.1:0-3345 GCA_051880395.1 Lachnospiraceae bacterium
AGAGACGATAGACTCCGAGCAGTCCACACCTTCTCTTTCCCAGGCGCAACGGATGAAAAAATTCAGCCAGGACGGGAAGCTTTCTGAGGATGTGATACTGGCCATTATGTCAGAAGAGAAGAAAAGCTCTTTGGATAAAGTGACTTTTAGTTCAGACACCCTGCGGAAATACTTTCCCAGAAGCTACACGCCCAAGAAGATGGAGGAAACAATCATCAAATTGTTGGAGCAGTGGCAGCGGAAGCGTGAGCAACAGCATGACAGGTGAAAGGGGATTGAATGAATGCAGGATATTTCTGCAAGGGAGTTGAAAGGACATAACATACTGGCGACCAAGCGCTTTATGGATGGTACTTGCCATATGATTGAATTTATTGTGAGCAAAAGAGGAAATGCCTATGGCCTGCCAGGGGATGAGGTGCGGCTGTTTCTGAATGAATCGGAATATAAAAAGGCTATGGAAAGCCAGAAACAGGGAGAAATCAGAATAAAAAAAGATGCCCATGTGATTGAAGGGCATATTGTCCTGAAAAAGAAAAGGAGGCGACACTGATATGTTTACGGAAAAGGCAGTGGAGGAAGCAGTAAAGAGAATGGCACATTTATTGTTTGATTATGATGAAGACGTAGATGTGGATGGTATCGTGAGAGGAATTGATTATGAAAATGTTACCCAGTATCTCCGGAACCGGATTGAAACGATCTACACGTATAAGGCAAAAGGGGACCGAGAGAAATCATTTGATTATTTCGGAAAAGAACTGGTACCGCAGCGGGGTGTGCTGATCTTCCGGGAGTTAGAGCGCGGCGGGAGTGATATTGTAGTCACCAGTTACGAAAAAGAATTGTGGATATTGGAGGATATGACGCTGGCAGTGATTATGTGTTTTTCTGTCGGGGTCGCAGATGAGGATATGGCATATTCTACGGAGTTTCGGACTTATAAAGGAACGATGGAAGATGATGCCGGATTTGATATCTGTCCGGAAGATATGGAGGAACTGTTTCAGGATATGTGTTGTGAGCAGTATGAATGGGAGGCACCATATTATGAAACGTAAAAAACGAAAGGGACTTGATGTACATTTCCAGAAGGATATACGGGAAGCTGTATATGAGAGGTTCCAGGCTGTATGCGAGATGGATACTGGCAGATGTTCGGAAATCATAGGAGGACTGGAGAGGTCTCTGGATCCAACGGAAGAAGAATATGCCATCCTGTATTTTGATAAATACGGATATCCGGTCTTTATGATATCTGATTAAGTAACCGCAGTTGATTTGATACTGCGGATTTTTTTATGCCTGATTAAAGGAAGGAGTGAAGTCGATGGCTGTATTTCGTGTGGAAAGGACGCGGGATTACACCGTTATGAGTAATTGTCATTTAAGGGATAAAAGGCTGTCATTAAAAGCGAAAGGGCTTTTATCGCAAATGTTGTCTTTACCGGAGGATTGGGATTATACCCTTGCAGGGCTGTCCAGTATCAACCGGGAGAGTAAGGATGCAATCCGTTCCGCAGTAAATGAACTGGAACGGGCGGGATATATCCGGCGCTACCAGACCACCGATGCACAGGGAAAATTCAGTGGGAATGAGTATATTATTTATGAACATCCGGTGGAGACGGAAAATGCGGAAGCAGAGTCTCAAAAACAGGTGCTTTCCGAAAACCCGCTGTTGGGAAAACCGTCGTCGGAAAACCCGACAACGGAAAATCCGGCGACGGGAAAGCCGTTGTCGGATAATCCAACGCAATTAAATACTAAGGAATTAAGAAAAGAAGAACGAAATACGGATAGAGAAAATACCGATTCATTTCCTTCCGGTAAGATGGGAACGGCAGATGAACAGCTGGATGGGAAGGGAAAGGGATATTCTTCTGTAGATGAAATAAGAGGCTGCCAGGAATTGATCCGCAGGAATATCGGCTATGAATGCCTTGTAAATGATTATCCATATGAACAGAAGATGATTGACGAAATTGTTGAGTTGATGGTTGAAGTTGTCTGTGCCAAGCGACAGTACACACGAGTGGCAGGAAGTGATTTTCCTCATGAAGTAGTAAAGGCGCGGATTTTGAAGCTGGATATAGAGCACATCAGGTTCGTGATTTCCTGCCTGAAGGAAAACACGACAAAGGTAAAAAATATCAAGCAATATATCCTTACGGTTCTGTTCAATGCCCCGACCACGATCAGCAATTATTATTCGTCATTGGTAAACCATGATATGTATGGCAGCTAAGGCTGTCTTTTTTGTTGCCTGCAGAAAGGAGTTGATGGTTTATGCAGGAAGAAGTGGAAAACAGGACAGTGACACTGGTTGTCAGCGGTACCAAGTTTTCGGGCAGGCTTTTACAGACTGCAATTACGAAATATATGGCTCACCGAAAAGAGAAGAAAATGCAGAAAAGCCGGGATGCCCAGGTGAAACCAAAGGGTAAGCAGACGGTAAAAGAACTGATCGGACAGGATCAGGGTGTTTCCAACATAGAAGTCACCGATTCGTCTATCCGGGATTTTGACCGAATTGCCCGGAAGTATGGAGTGGATTATGCGGTAAAGAAGGACCGCAGCGCATCACCGCCGAAATACCTTATTTTTTTTAAGGCCCGTGATACAGATGCGTTGACTGCAGCATTTTCGGAATATTCATCAAAGAAAATCAGGAAAGCATCCCGGCCGTCTGTGCTTCAGAAGCTGTCGAAGTTTAAAGAGATGGTGAAGCATGCGGTTCCGGATCGGACGAGACGAAAGGAACGGGAGCGATGACAAGCCAGAAGACCAAAAGGCTTATCCTGCTCAATGCACCCTATGTGATTCTGGGGTTTTTGGCAACAAAACTTGGGGAGGTATGGAGGCTCGCCGAAGGAGCTGACTTTTGGGAAAAGATGCTCCATATCAGCGAAGCATTTGACGCAGCCTTCCGATCACCTCTCCCCAGCTTCCGCCTGCCGGATATCCTGATTGGCATTTGTTTTGGAGCTGCAGTGCGGGTTGCCGTGTATGTGAAGGGGAAAAATGCAAAAAAATACCGGCACAACACGGAATATGGTTCTGCCCGCTGGGGAACTGCCGAAGATATCGCACCATATATCGATCCGGTATTTTCCAACAACGTTATTCTGACCCAGACAGAGCGGCTCACCATGAACAGCCGCCCCAAAGACCCGAAAACAGCACGTAATAAAAATGTATTGATTATCGGCGGTTCCGGTTCAGGTAAGACCCGCTTCTGGTTGAAGCCCAATCTGATGCAGATGCATTCCTCCTATGTTGTGACGGACCCCAAAGGTACGATTCTGGTGGAGTGCGGAAAGATGCTGCAAAGGGGGACACCGA
>JBJENW010000093.1:0-19369 GCA_051880395.1 Lachnospiraceae bacterium
CCCGGTTGAGATATTTTTCGCCCTCCAAAAAAGTAGTGGGCAGATGAACGTAGTGATTAGTCCGACAAATAGAAATTTTGTATTATTTGCAGACGCGGTTTCGTCCGTTTTCTTTTGCGCGATATAGGGCGGCATCTGCTTTTTCAAACCATGTCCGTGCATCGGAAAATGATGGATCAAAAGCAGCTGCTCCAATGCTTAGCGTAAAATGGCAGGGACCTTTTTCTACCTGAAAGGTGGTATCTTCAAACTGTTTTCGAATCTGTTCGGCACATTGCAATGCGTCTTCGAAAGGAAGATTCGTAAAGATAATTGCAAATTCTTCCCCACCATAGCGGGCGCAGAATCCTCTTGGATTTACAGAAGTCAGGATCTCTGCAACAGTACAGATGACTTTATCTCCAAAAACATGACCATATGTGTCGTTCACCAGTTTAAAATGATCAATATCCATGACCAAAAGCGCAGCCGGAAGTTGTTTTTTGATCATTGCCTGTCGGGTTGATTCTAATTCGTCATAAAAAAGTTTATGGTTATACAATCCTGTCATAGAGTCATAATTTCCTTTTTTTTCCACAATTTCCACATAGGCCTGCATATGTTGGATCAAAAATAATTCCACGAGGATGCTTCCAATAAAAATGGAAATATTGATAAAACTGTTTAGCGGTGGAAGATAAATGGAATGCGGGTAAAAATACAATTCGTACATCACATAAATAAAAATACAGATCACAAGCTGCAGCCAGGTCATCAGTTGATTTTTATAGAGCGAGGTAATGAACAGCGGCACCATCAAAAGCATGACCATCATTTGAACACTCGTATGAATCCAGATCGCAGCAGCACAAAACGAGCTGATAACAAAAATCGTGGTCAACGAAGTCTGAATTCTTCGAAAATTATTTTTTTTCAGATGATGATAGACATCCGCGATTATCAATGCGAGCATCATCAGACCGCTTGGTTTTATGATAAAAAGCCAGAAGTAGCGTAGACGCCCGCATTCCGGATTTGGTTTATAAAATAAAAATAACAGGAATTCAATTAAAAAAGTGACTAGCCAGATTTTTCGAAAAGCAATAAGCGTAATTCGAAACCAGTCGTCAAATTCTTGTTTTGTAATACGATCTTTGATTTGTAAATTTTTCACTTTCATGACATACACTCCCAAAAAAATAGATATAAAGTACTATTTACATACAATATTATACTCTTTTGTGTGAAAATTACAAGATTCTTTTTGTATTGATGCACTTCGTTTTTACTTTACGTTCATGCATTGCGCTTTATGTGGGCGTTAGTTTTTTTGATATTGTTGCAAAATAAGGATTGAAAAGCGTTGAAAAACACATTATAATAAAAATGGTATGTATTATGTAACCTATGGGTGCGTAAGTGTCCTGATATAAACAAAAAAAGGAAGGAAAATGAAAATGGGTAAAAACAGGAAAAAGAAAAACTGGAACGCTTTCATGAAACGGGTGACAGCCACAACGCTTGCAGCGGTTGTAGGCATAAGTGGCTTTTCTTCGTTTGGTACTCTAATGACGGTGAAAGCAGCCGAAAAGGCGGATTCGACAGGGGCAGATACTTCGTCGTCGACCGAAGAGCCGAAATATGATCCGAACATCCCGGAAGGTTCCGGACTGGATTACGATTATGCAAGAGCATTGCAGTATTCGATGTATTTTTATGATGGAAACATGTGTGGAACCGGCGTTAGTGAGAATAGCCAGTTCTCATGGCGAGGAGACTGTCATACATATGATGCAGAGGTACCGTTGCAACCGATGAATGAAAAGGAAGTCGGTACAAATCTTTCACAGGAATTTATTGACGAATACAGAGATGTATTAGATCCGGATGGGGACGGATGCGTTGATGTTTCTGGTGGATTCCACGATGCTGGAGACCATGTGAAATTTGGTATGCCGGAAAATTATACGGCAGCGACTCTTGGCTGGGGATACTACGAATTCCGTGATTCTTATACAAAACTGGGACAGGATTCTCATATTGAGACAATCTTACGTTATTTTAACGATTATTTGATGAAATGCACATTTCGTGATAAAAAAGGCGATGTCATCGCACACTGTTATCAGGTCGGAGACGGAGACATAGATCATGCTTACTGGGAGGCTCCGGAGGTCGATTCCATGGCGCGTCCTGCGTATTTTCTGACGGTAGATAAGCCACAGACGGATTATGTAGTATCTGCCGCTGCATCCTTGACGATCAACTACTTAAATTTCAAAGATACCGATCCGAAATATGCCGAAAAATCGCTGGATTATGCGAAGGCACTCTGGAAATTTGCTAATACGCATGAAAAGCAGCTTTCCGATAACGGAGACGGTCCAAAGGCTTACTATTATTCAAACAAATGGGAAGATGATTACTGCTGGGCAGGTGCATGGTTGTATAAGGCGACCGAAGATGTAGAATATCTGAATCAGATTCTGCCACACATTGATTATTATGCACCGTCCGGCTGGGCATATTGCTGGAATGATACCTGGAGCGGCGTGGCAACTTTGCTCGGAGAGATCGATTTAGAACATCCGGAGCTCGATCTGCAGAATATGTACCGTGAGGTACAGGGAAAGACGCAGTACGAATCTGCCGATTTCTGGGAGCAGGTAGAAAAAGCCATTGATACATGGATGACGCATTATACGACACCGGGCGGCTATGCCTTTTTAAATGTGTGGGGGTCAGCGCGTTACAACACGTCCATGCAGATGGTGACATTGATCTATGAAAAATATCATAATAACGGAACCCCGTCGAAATATGCACAGTGGGCAGAGTCCCAGATGAAATATCTGATGGGAAATAACAAACTGCACAGATGTTATATCGTTGGATATAATCAGCATTCCGTGCGCTATCCGCATCACCGTGCGGCATCCGGTCTTTTGATGGCAGAGGATACCAGAGAACAGAAACATGTTCTGTTTGGCGCATTGGCCGGTGGACCGGATGGAAAAGACGACCACCACGATACCACAAACGATTGGGTATACAATGAGGTGACCATCGATTACAATGCAGCGTTTGTCGGAGCCTGCGCCGGTCTGTATCATTTCTTCGGAACGGATGAGATGGCAGTCACCGAAAATTTCCCGCCGGCAGAGATCCCGAAAGAGGATGAGAGCGGAAATGGCGGAAAAGGTTACTGGGTAGAAGCGTTTGCTGTGGATGATCTGTCAACAGACGGAGCAAAAGCAGGCGTGACGAAAATTTCGTTAAAAGTGATGACTAGTGAGCCAGAGGCAAGAAAAGACATTTCCGTTCGATATTTCTTTAACACATCAGAGGTAGCAAATGTTGACGGACTGGAAGTGAAGGACCTGTATGATCAGGCAAGGGCAGAAGTGGAAGGATTTGACGGCGCGACGATTAAAGGACCAATCAAATATGATAAATTAGAAGATACATATTATGCTGAAATCAAGTGGGATGGGTATGCAATTGCAAATTCTGGTAAAAAATATCAATTCCGCATGGGAATGTACTGGGGGGATACATGGGATCCGACGAATGATTACAGTTACCAGAATCTGCCAGTACTGACGGATAATGAAATGTTTGAAAACGGAAATGAAGTACCGACAGATCGAATTTGTGTCTATGCGGATGGTACGTTGGTTGGCGGCGTTGAACCGGATGGTACGACACCGAATGGAGAAAAGCAGGATCAGTCGGGGGATCAAACGGAGAAAGAAATTCCGGTTACGAACATTACGTTCCGAGAGCATGAACGAACCATGAAAATTGGAGATACTTTCACCCCGATGGTAACGGTGATACCAAAAAATGCGACGAATCCAAAATTAACATGGACATCTTCGGATGACTCAATTGCAACGGTGGAAGATGGTAAAATTACTGCATTAAAGCAGGGCGAAGCAGTCATCACAGCAACCTCTGCAGACGGGAAAAAATCTGCGATCTGCAAGATCACGGTAAAAGGAAACGAAGAACAGCCTTCGGAAGGAACGCCGTCTGGTTCGACCAAACCTTCTTCGGTCACAGAGCCATCCAAAGGATCAACAGAAAAACCGTCGGCTAAACCATCCAGCCAGGATCCGGAGACGGGAAGTCAGCCATCACAGGGGTCTTCAAAACCGTCAGCAGGAAGCCAGCCGTCGCAAGGGACATCGGGCCCGTCAGCAGGCAGTCGGCCGTCGCAGGGTTCCTCAAAACCGTCAGCAGGAAGTCAGCCGTCACAAGGAACATCGGGCCCATCTGCAGGTACTCAGCCGTCAGAGGGCACAGAGCCTTCCGATGAACCGCAGGGAGGATCGGATGTACCGGTCACGGATATTGAACTGAGTGAAAAAGTAAAAGTACTCAAAATAGGGGAAACCTTTACATTAAAAGCCAACGTGATTCCGTCCAATGCGACAGAGAAAAGTCTGGCCTGGAAATTAGAGGATGCCTCTTATATCAGCTTAAAAGACAATGGCGTGATCACAGCATTAAAAGAAGGACAATCCAAAGTCACAGTTACCTCGGCAGACGGAACCGTATCGAGAAGTTGTCTGGTCATTGTGACAGGAAAAGAAGAGGATCCGTCGGAAGGCGGTTCATCCGCATCCGGCTCGTCTGATTCCGAAAAGGTTCCGGTAAAAGATCTTACATTAAATGAGACGTTCCGCGCGATGTCTGTTGGAGATAATTTACAGTTGATTCCGACAATCGAACCATCCAATGCGACGAACAAAGAAGTCCAGTATCATTCGACAAATGAATCCGTAGCAAGAGTGGATAAAAACGGTCTGGTTACGATTGTTGGTGTTGGGGATGCGGATATTGTTGTGACGACCGTAGATGGCTCCATATCGAAAAAATGCAGCATTACCGTTCCAGATGAAGATGAAACGGTTCATGTAAAGGGACTGGAATTCGTGGAATCGCAGGTTACGATGACCGTCGGTGAAACAAAGAGTTTCCAATACAAAGTGACACCGGCGAATGCAGATACCAGTGAATTACAATGGCACAGCACAGATGAAAATGTTGTGGCATTTACAAAAACAGGAGAGGCAAGAGCGCTTCAAAGCGGTCAGGTGATCATTACGATTCAAAATGCAAATGCAACGGTTTATGCATCCTGCCTTGTCACGGTAAAAGAAGCAGCAGCGAAGCCGACGAGTATTTCTTTGAATAAAGGAAATTTCACAACTACCGTCGGTTCTTCCGTTACGATCACGGCAACTGTTAAGCCATCTAAAGCAACGCAGACGGTTGGCTTTAAGAGTAGTAACAGTAACGTGCTGAAAATATCCTCTTACACGACAAAGAGCGCAAAACTGCAGGCAAAAGCACCAGGTACGGTAACTATTACGGTTTATGCGAAAGGTGCGACAAGTGTAACAAAAAAAATCACTGTAAAAGTAAAACCGGCAAAAGTAACCGGTTTAAAGAAAAAAGCGGTCAGCAGCAAGAGCGTGAAACTGACCTGGAAAAAGCAGAGCGGGGTCAGTGGCTATGAAGTTTATTGTTACGATCCGAAAAAGAAGAAGTATTGTCGCTATAAGAGGGTAAAAACGAATACGATCACTGTAGGAAAGCTGAGAGCAAAAACAACTTATAAATTTAAAGTACGTGCATACAAAAATAGTGGCTCTACATTATACGGTTCTTATTCCCCTGAATTGAAAATTAAGACAAAATAATTTTGTACAGCCGGACGGGCAGGAATGCCCGTTCGGCTATTTATTATGTGATAACTTGGAAGCATTTTGTATCAAATCCCGTTTATATTTGATATAATATAAATATCAAAATACAGGAGCGTGAGAAAATGGAAAAACGATGGTACCTGGCAATCGATTTAAAATCGTTTTATGCTTCGGTGGAGTGCCGGGAGCGTGGTCTGGATCCGATGACAACAAATCTTGTGGTGGCGGATCCGGATCGTACAGAAAAAACCATTTGTCTGGCTGTTTCGCCGGCATTAAAGGCGATAGGGATTCCGGGGCGCTGCCGTGTGTTTGAGTTACCCAAACATGTTTCGTATATCATGGCACCGCCGCGAATGCAGTTGTATATCGATTATTCTGCAGAAATATATGGCATTTATCTAAAATATCTTTCCAAAGAGGACATCCATGTCTATAGCATAGATGAGATCATCGCAGATGTGACGGATTATCTGCCGATGTACCAGATGACGGCTGAGGAGCTTGGAATGCAGATCATGGGAGCTGTGTATCAACAGACAGGAATCACAGCGACCTGTGGCATTGGGACAAATATGTATCTGGCAAAAGTAGCATTGGATATTATGGCAAAGCATACGAAAAATCATATTGGTATTTTGGATGAGATGACCTATCGAAAAACATTGTGGGATCATAAACCGATTACAGATTTCTGGCGCGTGGGCAAGGGAATCGCGACACGTCTAAAGCGGTGTGGAATCACAACGATGGGAGAAGTGGCACATGCGGATGAAGATCTGTTGTATCGGATGTTTGGTGTGGATGCAGAACTATTGATCGATCATGCATGGGGAGAAGAACCGACACGGATGGCAGATATCAAACAGTACAAATCAAAAGAAAATTCGATCAGCAGTGGGCAGATGATTGGCTGTAACGCCGATTTTGAAGGAGGTAAGTTGATCGTAAAGGAGATGGCAGATCTTTTAAGCCTTGAACTTGTGGAAAAAGGACTGGTGACAGATACCGTATCTCTGTATATCAGCTATCCACAGCGTTTGCAGTGTAAGGCAGCAAACGGTACACAACGTATGACAATGACGACAAGTTCGGCAACAAAATTGATGGAATGCGCCGTATCGCTTTATGAACGCATCGTGGATCGACACCTGCCGATTCGTAAAATCACGATCACCTATCAAAATGTGGTGGACGAGTGTTATCAACAATATGATCTGTTTACCGATCCGGTAAAAGAAGAACGCGAACACAAGTTACAGCAGGCGATGTTAGACATTAAAGGGAAATTTGGAAAAAATGCAATTTTAAAAGGAATGAACCTGCAAAAAGGCGCAACAACGATTGAACGAAATCAACAGATCGGAGGACACAGAAGTGGAGAATAAAAGGGAGGAATCCTATTATATCCGGCCGCAGCCGAAAAAAAAGCGACCGAAAATGGAGCGTGCCATGCGCGCCAAACAGTTCATGCCATTTGCAGCACTGAAAGGCTATTCGCAGGCGCTTGCTAAAAAAGAAAAAATAGTTGTGGAAAAAATAGAACTTTCCGAAGAACGGGCAGAAGTCCTTGACAGGAAAATGCATAAAATTAAAAAAAATCAGATTGTCACCGTGATTTATTTTTTCAAGGGAGAATATCTAAAATATACCGGCATGGTATCGAACATCGATCCTGCCGGTCGTACGCTGAAAATTGTTCAAAACGTGATCCCGTTTGATGATATTTATGAAATCTCAATAGAAGAACATGCAGGGGATGGGGCATGACAGAAGAAATTCATCTTGCGAACAGGAATAAAATTCTTTATACTAGATGAAGAAAAATTTTTAAAACCAGAAAGGAAGTAAATCATGGAAAATGCAAAAATAGAACATCTGTATGATTTGACAAAAACCATCGCAGCAGAACTGTTTCAAGGAAAAACATACCCGTGGGAGGTTCTGCCGGAAATCGAATCTTTTATATTAAAATTAGGAGCGACACTCGATTTGGAAAAATTTGAAAAACGCGGAGAAAACATATGGGTGGCAAAGAGCGCGACCGTTGCGCCGACGGCATGCCTGAATGGGCCGCTGATTATCGATGAGGAGGCAGAAATCCGTCATTGTGCATTTATCCGGGGAAAAGCGATTGTCGGAAAAGGCTGCGTTGTCGGAAATTCGACCGAGTTAAAAAATGTCATTTTGTTTGATTCTGTTCAAGTGCCACATTATAATTACGTTGGTGATTCTATTCTCGGATACAAATCCCATATGGGTGCAGGTTCGATCACATCAAACGTAAAATCTGACAAAACTCTCGTAGTTGTCAAAGACGGGGACGAAAAAATCGCAACGGGGCTGAAAAAATTTGGCGCGATGCTTGCAGATCACGTGGAAGTCGGCTGCAATTCCGTTCTCAATCCGGGAACCGTCATCGGACGAGATTCAAACGTTTATCCGACTTCATCCGTACGGGGAGTCGTTCATGCACATTCGATTTTTAAGGATGCAGACCATATTGTGACAAAAAAAGCATAATTTTTTATCAAAAGTACTAGACGAATCGAAATAAATGTGAGAAAATGATTTCGGTATGTTAAAACTCTAACAAAATAGAGGACATCTTATTATTCATTTATCTGAAAGGAGTCTTATAATGATTTACACGAAGGAAGTTGAAAACATGTGTCCGATTGCTAAGGGCGCAAAACATGAACCAGCTCCAATCCCAGAAGAAGGCAAATGGGTTCATTCTAAAAAAATTGAAGATATCTCTGGTTTTACACACGGTGTAGGCTGGTGTGCACCACAGCAGGGTGCCTGCAAACTTACATTAAATGTAAAAAATGGTGTGATCGAAGAAGCATTAGTTGAAACAATCGGATGCTCCGGTATGACACACTCTGCAGCTATGGCAGCAGAAATCTTACAGGGAAAGACAATTCTCGAAGCATTAAATACAGACCTTGTATGTGATGCCATCAACACAGCTATGAGAGAATTATTCTTACAGATCGTATACGGACGTACACAGAGTGCTTTCTCTGATGACGGTTTAGCAGTAGGTGCTGGTCTGGAAGATTTAGGAAAAGGTCTTCGTTCCCAGGTTGGTACAATGTACGCTACAAAGGAAAAAGGCGTTCGCTATCTGGAAATGGCAGAAGGCTATGTAACAGGTATCGCTCTGGATGCAGATAATGAAGTAATCGGATATCAGTTCGTTTCCCTTGGAAAAATGACTGACTTTATCAAAAAAGGTGATGATCCTAACACAGCATGGGAAAAAGCAAAAGGTCAGTATGGTCGTGTAGATGATGCAGTAAAGATCATCGATCCAAGACAAGAGTAGGAAAGGAGAGGAAACGAAATGGCTTTATTTGAATCTTATGAAAGAAGAATTGACCAGATCAATTCTGTATTAAATAGTTATGGAATCAGCTCTATCGAAGAAGCTGAAAAAATCACAAAAGACGCTGGATTAGACGTTTACGATCAGGTAAAGAAAATTCAGCCGATCTGTTTTGAGAACGCTTGTTGGGCTTATACAGTAGGTGCCGCAATCGCAATCAAAAAAGGATGCAGAAAAGCATCTGAAGCAGCTGCTGCAATCGGAGAAGGATTACAGGCATTCTGTATCCCGGGTTCTGTAGCAGACCACAGAAAAGTAGGTTTGGGACATGGTAACCTTGGTAAAATGTTATTAGAGGAAGAGACAGAGTGCTTCTGCTTCTTAGCAGGACATGAATCTTTCGCAGCAGCAGAAGGTGCCATCGGTATCGCTGAGAAAGCAAACAAAGTACGTCAGAAACCGTTACGCGTTATCTTAAATGGTTTAGGAAAAGACGCTGCTCAGATCATTTCCCGTATCAATGGATTTACATTCGTTGAAACAAAATATGATTACAAAGAAGCAAAATTAAACGTTGTATATGAAAAAGCATACTCCAACGGACTTCGTGCAACTGTTAAATGTTACGGCGCAGATGATGTTCAGGAAGGTGTTGCAATCATGCATCATGAGAATGTAGGTGTTTCCATCACTGGTAACTCTACAAACCCAACACGTTTCCAGCACCCGGTAGCAGGTACATACAAGAAAGAATGTATCGAGCAGGGTAAGAAATACTTCTCCGTAGCATCCGGCGGTGGTACAGGACGTACACTTCACCCAGACAACATGGCTGCAGGTCCTGCTTCCTACGGTATGACAGATACTATGGGACGTATGCACTCTGATGCACAGTTCGCAGGTTCTTCTTCCGTACCGGCTCACGTAGAAATGATGGGTCTGATCGGAATGGGTAACAACCCTATGGTGGGTGCTACTGTAGCTGTTGCAGTTAGTGTTGAGGAAGCAGCTAAGGCTGGTAAATTCTAAGTAAATACGTAAAAAGCGTTGTTTTTAAAGGGCTTCTCAAGTCAGAATTTGGCTTGAGAAGCCACTTTTTTTTATCTAAATGTCCCGAGTATGTCCCAGATATGTCTCTATATGTCCCAAAATCGTCATTCAAAGCGTACCCGATTCGTGTGCAGTATCCGAGAATTTGGTGTACGTATCTGAAAGAATCGAATGCATCCCACAACGATGATTATTAATTCATGTATCCAATAAATAGAAATGCTTGATTTTAAAACAGAGCAAGGCAGGCTGACAGATAACAAGGCAGATGAAGGAGTGTGCGCTTGCGATAGCAAATAAGGAGTGTGTAAGAAGAAAGGAGGGTGAGGTGCCGTTATAAAGGCAAGTTAAACACGGATAATTATTAAAATATGTCGGGTTAAGGCAATTTTCCAATATAGAATATAGTTATATAGGAACATTATCAAAGAACATAGGAAGGAGACAAAGAAATGCAGGGAAAAAGAAGAATGCGAGGAAATGGCAGTGGTTCAATTACGCGGGTAAACGGCCGCAAAAATCCGTATCGTGTGCGAGTGACGGAAGGATGGGAGATTGATGAAGAAACCGGAAAAGTCAAACAAAAAGTTCTGAATTTGGGCTATTTTAAAACGAAGAAAGAAGCAGAGGAAGCACTTAGAGATTTTCAACAATGTCCTTATGACACAGATTTGAAGGATGCGACATTTGAGGAAGTATATGAATTATGGAAGCAGGAGCATTTCAAACGTCTAAAAAATCCATCATCGAAGCGAACACACGAATCCGCGTTCGCTTACTGTGGGGAAATCAAGAATCTGAAAATGCGTGAAATTCGCTCTTTTCACCTGAAAAGATGTATTGAAAACGCTGCTTTAGTGGAAAATGATGGAAATGTACGCGGAAAAACTAAGAAAGCGACGGTTGGAGTACAAGCGAGGATGAAATCGCTATTTAACCTCGTATTTGACTATGCGTACGAGCACGAAATCGTGAATCGCAATTATGCACGCGCGTTCAGACTGGATAATGAGATTCGAAAGGAGATTGAGAAAAATAAAAAGCGCAATGTGGTTTTTACACAAGAGGAGATTGAGAAGTTAGCGGAAAATGTGGGAAAGGTAAAGTTTGCGGATATGGTTTTGATCGGGATTTACTCGGGTTGGCGTCCGCAAGAATTGGCCACGCTTAAGCTCCAAGACATCGATTTGACAAATGATTGCATGACGGGCGGAATGAAGACAGATGCGGGGAAAAATCGCGTTGTCCCGATTCATCCAAGAATTCGTGAGTTAATCGTAAGGCGATATAAGGAAGCGGAAGAATTGAAATCCGTATATTTGTTTAACGATCCCGATAGTATGCGAACCATGGAAATCACTTATGACAAATATCGCCACCGTTTTGAAAAGGTGATGAAAGCGCTGAATATGAAACATCATCCCCACGAAACGCGCCATACGTTTATAACGATGGCGAAAAAGGCTGGTGTGGACGAATATATTCTAAAAAAAATTGTAGGGCATGCAACGATGGATATAACGGAAGCAGTCTACACGCATCGTGAATTTGTGGAGATTCAAGAAGAAATGAAGAAGATAAAGTGAGGGTTGGAAGGGTGAATAGAGATACGCTTTTTATAGAAATAGTCGGAGCGTCTGCCATTAGCCGGATGCAGGAGACCGTGGAAGAATTTGAAGGCTATTGCGAGTATTTTGTAAAAGAGTTTCAGAGAAAGAAAGAAAAGATGAATCGAATAACGGATCGGAGAGAACGAGCGCGAAGGTGGAAGAACTTAAGAGAGGAGGGAAGAACATTTATCCAATACAACAAAAAGCAAATTCGAGGGTGTCCAAACATCTTTCAATCGGTTCTTCTTGAGGAAGTTTTAAAAGAAATTTCCGAAATAATGTTCGTTTATATTGATACAAGAAGAAACAAATTTAAGAGCAAGTCTACCACACCGATTCTAATCAGAAAAGTTTGTTTTAAGGTATGCAGCATAATGTACGAAACGATCGGAAAAATGCAGATTATGATCGAAGGGGAGTTTAAGTTGCAACGTGTTGGGGTACAAGCATATGTGATGAGGTCATTACATAATAAAATGACGGAACGAGGGGTGCCTTATTTTGTCCGAGAAAATGTTTTGTTTACAAAGGATAAATGGGGCGTAAGCCCCAAAAAGTATATGGAAATCAGATTAGAATGGTGGAAGCAAAACGAAATCCAAAAAAAGTAAGTTTGTTTGAAATTGTCGAATATGACCATATATATATAGAAAGAAGATGAAGGTAAAGGTAAAGGTAAAGGTAAAGGTAAAGGGGGTAGCACGGATGTTGTTTATTTTTTATAATGAGGAACTCAATGTGTTGGTATGGGAATGTAAGGCTCGAAATGGCACGTACGAAATTGTGAGGCAAGATCTGTTTTTAAATACAGATGCGGATGCGAAATATTTTGCCGAAAAAATGGGGGTAGATGGAGATTTCTTGGACAAGGTGATTAAAATAAGTTCGGAAAGATTCAGAGGAACTGAGGTTTTCATATTTGATCAGAGACGCGACAGGTCGGTATATGATGCGGAGGAACTGTCGGATCTATTTCTGATAAATTACAAAAATGTCCATGTTTTAAGGGTTAAGGTGTCGGAAGCGGAAGTGAGGTCGATGATTTTATGGATGTCTGCGCATAGACAGCCATAAGATACGATTTGGTTTCCAACCTTTTTCCGGAGTTGTCGGAGATGTGCGTACTTTTATATATAGAAATTATAGAAAGGAGCACGAAGTATGCGTTTTAAAGAATGTTTGTACACTCTATTTAGTCTGGCGACTCTGGAAGAAGGGTTAAATATGATGAGGAAAATCGTGGGTTGTTTAGGAGCGAAGGCACAGGTTGTTGAAAGTGGCACACGTAAGGGACGGAAATGCCGTACCGAATTCTACAGTTTAAAGGAACGAGATCGGCTTTTCGCCATAACAACAAACGGAGCAGGAGTATCAATGCCAATCGTTATGCCCTTGTCTTTCGCAATTAAATACTATTCAAAAAATGGCGAATTTGATCGAATTATTCGATTGAAATGCAGCGGAACACGCGGAAAACTGTGGTCTCCTGTTTTGGATACGGAAACGAAGAAAAATGTTTATGCACACCGCCAATTATTGAAAGATGCGGGGGTAGATATTCAGGGGAAAGTAGTGGATCATATTTTTGGCAATCACGGTATGTGCGTGCGTAACTGCCTTAGACCGTGCACAGTATTGCAAAATAGCGCAAATAAAAGCGGAGTGAAGCATTCGAATTGTACAGATTCAGAGTATTATTATGATATCGCGAAAGACCAAAGGCACTCGGTTTGGTGGATTTTTTATTGTTTGGGCATTATTAGCGAAGAACAGATGATCGATTTTCGAAAGAAAGAGTTGAAAATAGGGTATTAAAAGCGGCGAATTTAATGCAGGTTGTGTAAAAAAAATAAAAGAAGAAGTAAGAAAAAATCGGAGGAAATGCCTAAAAATGGGCATTTCCTCCGATTTTCATTAAAAAACATCTACTTGAAAATATTGCGACCGTAATGTATAAAGTAAGAAGGAACAAGAAAAAAGAAGTGGAGGTAATCTTATGCGAATATTGAGCCCGAGCGGGAAAATATACGAAGTAAACAAAATCTTGCCGTACGTCGAAAAGAAGGAAGAATTCAATGAAAAGACGTTTATCAATAGAGAAGAAGCGGCGAATCCATCTGTGCAGCCATCGGCATTGAAATTATTCTTCCAAGGGGATGAGGATGGCGGTATTCAAATGCTTTATGTAGGGAACATGAAGCCGGAAAAGGTTCGTGAGATCAGCTTACAATTGCTGCGAGACGGGTACTACGATTTTACAGTGTTAGAGTATCAAAAGAGAAACCCATTGTGTGACGGAAACTTGAAAATCGATCAGGGGAAGTCTAAACCATATTTTGACGAATGTATCTTCGACGATGTAGGAAATTTATTTCGCAATCGGCAGGAGATTCTTGCGTTGGAAGACATCGAATGTGAAGAGGAATGAAGATGGAACGATCAGAGGATATCAGGAAAGTCATAGATTTACTGGAAGAACAGGAACTTTTGAAAGCGCGATTTTTTGCGGAGACGGAGAGAAAGTTTGTTTTTGAGGAAACGGAAGAAATGGACTTGGAACTGTTAGACAGCGAAGTTTGTAAAAACTATCATGAGATGGAGAACGCTTTAAAGAGATATTTAGAGATAGAAGACAGATTAAATCGCTCCTATGCGAAGTGTTATATTCGTGTATTCGGGTATCGCTTTTCTGTAGCGACAGGGTTGGAAATTTTACATGATCTGCTCGGAACTCCCCTTCGAACGCACCCGATCGGTGTGTTTTTGTCGATGTGTTCCGTATCGGACAAAACGGCTTATGCCAAGCAACCGCGCTTTTTCGTAGATCCGATGGAATTAGAAGATGACACGGTCATAGAAGCGGTGGATAGCAAAGTGGAACGTTTTTTGATCAAGCTGAAATATCAGATTCAAAAGTCAAATTACGAGAATGAGGCGTAAAAAAGGAGCTAGATGAAAGTAACGCATCTAGCTCCTTGGATGTTCTGATTAAATCAACGGAAAGGTCGATGATGATTCGGTTGTGTGCCCTATCTTACCATTCAACTCCATATGTACTACTATGAGAATTAAAATTGAGAAGCAAAACAGCATTATTAAATTAAATCTCTCTTCTGTACGGACTGTTAAACATGTTGCAACATATAAAACAAAAGTTAGAATTGAATTATACATTAGACACAACTCCTTTCACCTTATATAGTATATAGCTGTTTTGGATTTGTGTCAAGTATTTTAGATTTAGGTTTTATTACCAACCGCAATTATTCCCAGCGTCACTACAATCCCAAGCACCACCTTCATCTGGGCTTGTACAGTCACCTCCATAATTAGGGGGTGCTTGACAGTCACAGTCACAGTCACAAGCACAGTCACAATCCGCTACTTGACAGTCACAATCTGCGGGAGTAGGGGCTTGGCAGTCACAATCACAGTTACAATTCGCTGACTGACAATCACAGTCACAATTAGCCGATGCACAATTCGTATTACCATTACCCCCACTATTCGTTGTTGTATTCGTAGTCTGTTGTGGCACTTCTACAACTGGCTTTGTATCCGAAGTATAATCACTAGATACCCAACCTGTACCCGCCCCGCATTCGACCTTAAACCAGCCGGTGTTTTTATCTCGACCGACGACATGGAGTTCTTCTGCAAATGCAATGTCTCCAATTTTCTTACCGTCCGCAGAAGAGGAGTCACGCAAATTGACCGCACTGGTAGCATACATCGTTTTATCCATTTTTTCTACGACACTTTCGATTTTGACATTGACGGTCAGAGTTGTCTTATTGCCCGATTTATCGGTAACGGTGTAGGTTACTTTCTTTTTGCCGACCTTTTTGGTATTGACTTTGCTGACTTTGATTTTCTTAGTTAAGTCACCGTCCTCGGCATCTTTGGCGAACACGCCATCCATGAGGTCTATGCCGTTTTCGAGATAGAGCGTTCTGTCTTTCGTGCCGTAACCTTCAAATACAGGCGGATTTGCATCGAGTACCTGAAAGGTCAGTTCTGTTTCACTTTTATTTCCATACTGGTCTGTCGCGATGATTTTCTTTTTGACTTCTCCCGACTCTTTAAATTCTGTGGTAGTCTCTCCATCTTCAAATGTCAGCGTATAATCCGATGCATCCTTGACTGACAGCGCCAGCTTCTCGATGAGCACTTTTTCACCGACTTTCGCTTTCAGCGCTTTTTCTGGCTGTTCGATCACAGGGGCGACGGTGTCGGTTACTTTGACTTTTACGGTAAGTTCCTGTTTTTTATAGATGATTTTGATTTCATATTCTCCGACTTTGGAGGTATCGACTTTGGAAGTATCAACGGTCAGCTTCTCGATTTTGCTTTCCGATGCATCCACATATTTGTTGATGTCGAAGTTGAGGTCTGCACCCGCTTCGACGACCAGATTATCTTTGACTAATTTAACTTTATCATTGGCGAGAAACACGCCTGTTCCGATTCCGAGTGCCGCCAGAGCCGCTACGGGAATTACAATGTATTTTTTCTTCATAACTTTCTCTCTCCTAAACATTTTCTACATGAATTGACAAATTTTTACAATTCAAATAAGATTATATCGGAATGACAGTATATTGTAAAGTCTACATAACGAAAAATAACATGTAAATCTGTCATAATTATGTTATACTATGACGGAAATACGTGATATATGGAGGAAACGATGAAGATAGGACTCATGCTGACGGACAGCTGCAACTTTCAGTGCAGGCATTGTATGGTAGACAGTACGTTAGAGAGACGGATTGCGGATGCGCGTGTCATCGCGCGGTTTTACGAGATCGTGCGCGAGAATAAGCCCGATACCGTCTGCCTGCTCGGAGGGGAGCCGCTGTTGTTTTTAGATAAAGTAGAAGAAATTTTGGCAAATGTAAGGGAATACTGTAAGGAGATTCTGATTTATTCAAACGGAACGTTTTTATTAGATGAAGAAAAGCGCAGACGAGTCGCCGCACTCGGCGCGCAGGTGCGCATTTCCAAGACGGATTATCATAAGGATTTCTGGAATGACGAGCTGGAGGCTTTCATCGACGAGTCTCCCTACTGGAAGATCGAAGGCTTGAATCGCGATATCAACATTTTTCCGCGGGGCAGGGCGCTTTCCAATGGAGTTTACAAAAATCAGCAGTGCCCATGTTCCCTTGTTAATCAGATCTATGAGGGCAAGTGGCACAGCAACCGCTTTCTGGTCATGATGGACGGTTCTGTCAATATCTGGTGTTCCTGCATGAGTCCGGAGCTGGCAAATGTGTTTGAGGATGCGCACATTTCGCATGAGCTTCTGGTTGAGCGGGAGTGCGCACTGCGCGATTATCTGCGACAAGTCAACATGCTGCATGATAATATGCTTTTTATGTGCAATGAAGTCTGCGGGCGGTTTCGCGTTTCGAAAAAGGGAATTTACAGGGATGGGGAACAGATGGTAGAATGGGAGTAGATAGGAGGCTTGTAATGATTCACATTATAACAAAATATAAAGAAGCTGCTCACACGATTCGTGACTTCGAGTCTTTTTTTGAGAAATATGTGCTTGCAAAAGAGTTTGAGGCGATTGATTTGGAAGTGATGAAACAGATTGATCAGGCTGTTTTATTGGATAAAAGTTCCGGTGCGATACAGACACGTTTCGGAATTACGGATATTCTGCATCTATCCACCGGTTGTAAAATCGTGTTATCTTATTTGTACATCAAGCGGCAACAGGAGAGATTTTGCAAAGAAATATTAGATGTGACGGAGTGTGGCAGTAATGCATTGGAAGTGCTGTTTCAGTGTGCTGATCAGCTGCATGATTCTGAGACAGTCTTTTTGCTTCGGCATTCCAACCAGTTGTTGAAATGTGCAGACAGAGCATACTGTGTGAACGGACACGAGGCAAAATCATTGTATGAAGGAGTGACTTTATATGGATAACATTTATGATTTTGAAACCGGAAGATTAAGAGCAGCGTATCGGGATGCCGTTTTCTTTGACATGATGATTCGAAAACCGATCACACAGATAAATGGGGACAGTGGGACAGGAAAAACACTGCTCGTCAGTTTTATAAAAAATGAAAAGAAGAATGCACGATTTAATACAGATGAGGATCGTGTGTCTAATATTGCAGTGTTTGATGATGTGGTTGCTCAGAAAGAACTGGCTGCGATCAAAGATTCTTTGATTATCATAGACCGATGTGATCTGCTTTTGACGCAGGAAATCACTGACTTTATTGCGGCAGACAGAAGGAATCATTATCTGCTTTTTTCCAGAACAGCGTTGCCGCTTGGGCTTTCTCCAAACTATTATGGGGAATTTGTTTGTGATAGCGAGAAGGTGATCTCCATTCATTATAAATTCAGTGAAACGGGGTGGTTTTGATGTTCTATTTCTTATGCGAAGGTGCTCAGGGGAAGGCAGAATGCCAGTTCGTTTCAAATGTAATTCAAGAATTTCATATACCAAAACCATTTACTTTGATAGCTGCTGATGGAAAAAATAACATTGAAAAAGAGTTTCTGCGTCTTAAAAATCAGTTCCAGAAAGGGGATATTTTTATTCTGTTTTTTGATAGTATTGAGACGATTGGTCGAAAAACGGTAGCGGATCTGCTTTGGGATATGGAACAACAATGCGAGAAGGCAGGTGTATCCTTTCGCTATACGAAGTATTACTGTTTTGAGGAACTTTTTTTATCTTATACAAATATACCGCGAATGCTCCATGTGAATGAAGCGGTAAAAGAAGAACTGCAAAACGTTCAGAAAAAACTTTTATCCAAAGTAAATTATTTTAGGGGAGATATTTCGTTTTGGGAGACGTATTTTGAACATCGTAGTGGAGTTCTGAGAACCAGAGAAAGTCTGTCCGCAGGAATTTGCAATGATCTGTTCAGAAAAATAAATGGAAAATTCTATTTGCAAAAAAGTAAAATCGGTAGCTGTTGGATTGCAGATTGTGAGAGTTCTGATTTGCACGAAAATGTCTGTAAGAACTGTAAATATCCGATGAAAGATCATCAATTTAAAGATAAGCTGTTGGATTTGGATTGCAATTCTGTTTCTATATTTGGCGAGCCGCTTGCAGAAATTTTGGATACATAACTTAGGAGGAACGAAAAAAATATGAGAAGTTTAAGTCCATGGATTTATACAACGGATGCCTGTAATTTACGGTGTCCGTATTGTTTTGAAGAGCATTTGAACCATGTAATGAGTGAAGAAACATGGTCGGCAGTAGCAGAGCATTTTCTTAAGCTAGTGCGAGAGAATAAGGTAGGGCATGTACATTTTCGTTTGAGTGGTGGAGAGCCTCTGACTTGTTTTGATAGTTGGAGAGAGTTTCCGTTGTATATGAAGAAAGCATCATGTGGACGTATTTCGTCTGGATTATTGACGAATTTTACTTTGTTGGACGATGAGATGTTGCATTATCTGATAGAGAATAAGATAGGGTGTGGGGTGTCTTTGGATGGTACAATACACTCTAAGGTGGACGTGAATGGGAATAGTACATCGAAGAAAGTAATGGAGAATATTGAATGGTTTTTGTCAGAGGGTGGCTCGTGTAACGTATTAACGGTACTGAACAATACGAATGTGGGTACAGGGGAAATCTGTTGTGGTCAAGCATTTTTGTAACACTTTAACCTAACTTTTTGCTACAGAGG
>JBJENW010000094.1:0-19225 GCA_051880395.1 Lachnospiraceae bacterium
AAGTCCAATGCCGGGTTCCCGCCGGCATGATCACTCAAGATTCCGAGAGATCATAATTACTTATTTATACACTTCCGCATCCGGAAGTGCTTTTTTCAACACACCAGTATCAATATAATCATCCAATTTTATCTCCTTTTCATAATAATCATTCTGAAGAGCCCACTCATTAATTCCTTGCAAATTATCATAAGCAGACTGACTAAAATCCATAACCAGCTTACACCCTGATAAGGTGGATTTCACAGTTTCCTTTTCCATGCCCGTCTCAGAAGATATGATATCTGCCGCCTGATCCGGACTCTCTTCTATAAATTTGTTTATTTCATCTATTGACTGGAAAAATTTAACCAATACATCTTCATGTTCTTGCATATAATCCGGTGTTGCAACATAAAAACTATCCTGATAAAGCTTTTGTTCTTCCTGCGTTGTAAGCGGCTTATGACCATAACTTTCTACCTTATCAAAATTTGCCGGTGCAATCCAGCAAGCATCCGCTTCACCTTTCTGCAACAGCGCTAACTCTTCCTGTGTACTATTTACATTCAAAAATTCTGCATCTTTTTTTGTGAGGCCTCCATTATCTAAAACTTTTGCATCCCAGTATTCTATTACTGTTCCTGGAAGGCAAACTATCTTTTTTCCTTTTAGATCCTCTAAAGATGAAATCTTTTCAGGATTTACATAAAATCTCATTGTGGCAGAAGATTCTAATCTTGACAAAAATTTCAAATTTGCTCCTTGCGCATTTCCAAGACGATTCAATCCACCAAAATCAGCAACATATCCAAAATCAACCTGTCCTAACTCAATTCCATTTATTGTTTCAATTCCAGATGTAAACTCCACAGTTTCTACATTTAATCCATGTTTTTTAAAAATATCTTTTGCATTTCCAACCAACGCCGTAAAATGCGGGGTTCTTGAAGTTCCAACACCTAAACGAATCGTAACTGTTTCTGTTTCATTACTCTCACTTTCTGATATCAACGAATCTGATTTTGTTTCCACTTCCTTTTTCCCACAGCCTGCCAATACTATAACTAATGTCAATATTGCTACTAAAATTCGTGCATTTATTTTTTTCATTTTTCTAATTCTCCTTTTCCTTCTCTTTGTATCTTTCCTTGATACTTTTTCCCAATTGCTGTATTCGTTGTTCACAATGCTCAAAGAAAATTTTATACCCTTTACACAAACGATGTACGCCTAAATTTCCATCTAACTTCTCATCTCTCCATCTACGACATCCTCCACGACACAAATAAAAATAATCGCATTCCTTACATTCTGATTGTGTTTTATTAGAAATTTTCATAAACTCTTGTGACTTCTTTCCGTTATACAAATTTTGCAACCCGTCTTCCACATTTCCAAGTTTCCAATTGTCTTGCGTATAAAAATCACAAGGATACACACTCCCATCGCTTTCCACTACAAAGTATGTATTACATTTTCCACACATACCGCATTCTTCCGGTTCTTCACCTGCTGCCATTTGTACCAAATTTGAAAACATTCTAATCTCTATCAACGGTCCACTCAAAAAATCTTCATACCACAAATCAAACAACTTGCATAAAAACTCTCCATACATTTCCGGTTCCAAAAAATATTTTTCATCTTTTCTCTCATTTTCATCTAAACACGGAATAAATTGCAAATATCGAAAATCTTTTTTCTTAAAGAAATTATAAATACCTGCTGTTCTTTCTACTGTTTTCGCCGTTACCACACTCACTATATTAAATTCCACCTTATTCTCGCGAAATAACATGACTGTTTCCATCTCTTTGTCAAAAATACTCTCTCCTTGATTGTTCGTGCGGCAAAAATCATTTACTCCTCTTGGTCCATCCAAAGACAAACCTACTAAAAACTTATTCTTTCCTAAAAACTCCGCCCACTTTTTATCAATCAACGTTCCATTTGTTTGTATTGTATTTTGAATGATAAGATTCTTTTTGTTATATTTTTTCTGTAATTCTACTGCCTTTTTAAAAAAATCTAATCCCGCAAGCGTTGGTTCTCCACCTTGAAAAGCAAAACATGCAAATTCATCCGCATAATTTATGGTTTCTTTTATAACTGTCTCCAGCTGTTGTTCTGACATCACGCCGTAATTTTCTATCTTACGTGTTCTGGCTATCGAATGATAAAAACAATATTTACAACCTATATTACACCCTGAAGATGCTGGTTTTATCAAAATGCTTACTGCACGCATAAAATTCTCCTTGCATTTTCTTTATTTAGATCAGTCCCTTTGGCACAGGTGTAAATGGAACACATCCGCTTCCTCTACTCGCAAGAATATGCTCAATTCCCCCACGCTCTTTCACCATAATTTCCTGATCCTTTAAAGATTCCTCATCCAACTTTTCGGGATTTTCTATTTTATACAACTCTTCTTTCAATTCTTTTATCTGATTCTTATAGGCTGAATTCCTTCCCAGATCATTTTTTTCATCCGGATCATTTTCCAAATCAAAAAGCTGGCACACATCATGTCCCACATAATACACCAGTTTGTACTGATTCTTTCGTATCATAAATACACTATGCGCATATCCCACGCTAAAGTATTCACTATAAATCGTACGGTTTTCTTTCACTTTTCCCTCAATCGTATCTATCAGTGAAATTCCTGGAAGTCCTTTCTCTCGTTCATCTTTTTTTAAATCATAAAACGCTAATAACGTAGGATAGATATCAACAATTGACGTTGGTGTATCCACCTTCTTTCCTTCTGGTATATCTGGTCCTGCAACAATCATTGGTATACGAACCGATTCCTCATACATATTCCCTTTAAAAAATAATCCATGTGAGCCTGCACAATCACCATGATCATCCAAATAAATAACTCTTGTATTTTTTTCAAGTCCAGATTCCTTTAATGCAGATAAAACTACGCCTACCATATCATCCATAAAAGAGACCATTCCATAATAGGCAGCTGTTGCTTTCTGAATTTCCTCATCACTTAAAAGTCCCTCATCCAATCTCTTTTTATGACGATATTCTCGTATAAGCGGATGCAAAGAAGAATCATCATGCCATTCCTTAGAGACCGAGAATTGACTAAAAGGTTTATATTGATTGATATACTCCGATGGAACTAAATAAGGATTATGCGGGGTCGTAAATCCCACAAATAAACACCAAGGCTTCCTACTATCTACTGCCTCTTTTTTTAAATACTTTACCGCTTCTTTTGCAACCCTACGATCATATTTTACATAATCCGCTTCACCTTCTCCTGCATTCTTCAACTGATTAATACTAACATTAGATTTTGTTCCTTCTAATGTTCTAATCGCAGTCAATGGATCCCCCAGACCTTTCGTAATGTTCATTGGAATTCTCTGTCCTGGAAATGTTTTATCACTATCATCTTTGTAATGAAGTTTCCCAATTGTTGTAACGTCAACTCCTGCATTCATCAAACGTTTTCCCCATGATGTAATTTCGCCCGCAAATGCATGACAATTATCCCAGTAACGATGTGTCGACGCATATTCCCCCGTAGCAAAAGAAGCCCTTGCCGGAACACAAATTGGATTTGATGTATATGCATTCTTAAAGAGAGTTCCTCTCGCTGCCAATCGATCAATATTTGGTGTCTTAACTATCCTGTTTCCATAACAACCTGTAACCTTTGCATTATGTTGGTCACAAAAAATAATCAAAGTATTCGCTTTTTGCACAATCTTTTTCCTCCCGTATTTTACTTTTTATAAAACATTATCTTAAGCAGCAGAAACTCCTATTTTCATAACGCCTAAACCGACCTGTTTACCACCTACATTTACCAATTTATAATTTCTTTTGATCTATTCTATAAAATCTCCTGTACAATCGGTGGTTTCCATTCCCCAGAAATAACCGTTTCTCTCGTCAGATAAATACGCAAAATTAAGTTAAATTCTTCTTTTCCTGATGGCAGCCAGTTAGTAACCCAATCGTCTTTTGGTTTTTCATTCTGCACCAGAATATCAATACTTCCATCTTCATTTTCTTTCAGTTCATCTCTGTCGTTAATCCCATAACGATGAATTTCATTTTCTACCAGATACCGCTCATTACTGTCATACAACGTAATCGACCAAAAACCATGTTCTCTTACTGGTGGAAGCTGTCCTTTTTCGAAATGAATCCGATATCGTTTTCTACCATCTAACGGTTTTCCATTGGAATCTACATACGTAGATGGATACACACACATTGTTACCGGATTCGCTCCGAGACCATTTCTTGCGACATTTGCACGTAACAGATAATCCGTCTTATAAATTCCAATCGAATCATTCGGATAGGCCCAATGATTCTTTTCTATTCCCTCTGACAAACCTTTTCCTGTTCTCTCCAGAAATGTTTGTCTCACTGTATTTTCTATCGCTTTTATCTCCTCACTATATTGAAACTGTTGTCCTTGTCCAATTCCATATATTTTCCACTGTTCCAGTTTGTCTTTCGTCGCATATGTATCCGGATTTTCCTCTACAATTTCATTAAAGATTGTAAAAAATTCGTTCAATGAAAGATTCGTTACTTTTTCAATTGGTTTATACTCAAGTTCCGGCTGATAGGATGAATAAATAATTTCTTGTTTTGCATTTCCGTATGTTTGAAATTGGAGTTTACTTTGAATTTCTTTCACTGCTTCCAAATCATCTTTTCCATAAATAATCGTACGAACAATCACCCAATTCTTATTTGTCGGAAGCATAAGATGTTTATAACCACTCGGTACTTCGCCTTTAAAGTTCGGCCCCGAAATAAAATATTTCTCTTTCTGATTTCCGTCTCCACCTGTGCCAATAATATTTTCGCAATTCGTATATGCATCTAAAAATGCAATCGATACATATCGATCCAACTGGGGCTTTTCAAATATCAAAGCACCTTCACTTAAGTCCAACCACGCCTGCGAATAAACTGTATCAATATTTGGTGCGACCACATTTTTAAAAGAAGCATCTGCCAATGCAGTCGTATGCACCAGCATGTTTGTCTTTTGAATTTGTTTTCCATCTTTAGACGGATTCAACGAAGTTCTTCGTGTCAACTCAAGAATCACTGCAGGGTAAGCATACACATATGCCTCATATATATCTTTCAATATTTTTTCTCTATCAATAGCCATCATGCATTCTCCTTTTCTCTCTCTTTAATACTCTACATCATTCGGGAATAATTTTTTCAAAGCTGTTGTATCTACAAAATCCTTTATCTCATAATCTTTTTCAAAAAGTCCACTTTTTACAGCCCATGACTTAATCTCATTTAAATGATCAACTGAATCCCCTTTAAAATCAAGAACTAATTCGCTTGCTTGCAAATTCTGAATCACCTGTTCCTTCGGAACACTGATTTTTTCTTCTACAATTTCTGCTGCTTCTGCTTGATTCTCCAGCACCCATTCTTCTGTCTCTTTCATTGCAGAAAGAAAATCTTCTAATGTATCTTCGTGATCCTTTATAAATGTATCTGCTGAAACAAAATAAGATTCTACAGATAATCCCAAATCATCCATGTTCAAGAACTTTTTCATTCCCATCTCTTCCAATTTCTTCGCTGTCGTACCTGTTGTCCAATATGCAACAGCATCTCCACTATTCAAAACACTCAATAATGCCTGCCCGCTGTCAATATTTACAATATTTTGATCCTTTTCTTTTATATTTGCTTTTTCATAGGTAAGTGCATTATAATAATCCAGAATCGTACCTGGATTTGTTGCAACACCTTTTCCTGCTAAATCTTCTAGCTTTGTTACTTCTTTCGGATTTACATACAGACTATAACCTTTTGATATTACATATCTTCCAATGATTCGTACATTAAAATCCTCCTGCGTATTTCCAATCCGATTCACCCCAGCGTAATCTGCAATCATTCCCAGATCCGACTGACCAGTTACAATTGCATCAATTGTGTTTATTCCTGCTGCGAACTCTGTATATTGAAGGTCAATCCCATGTTTTTCAAAAATTCCTTTTTCCGTTCCAACTTCTGCCAGATAATGATCAATTCCTCCGGTCCACACGCCTAAACGAACTGTTTCTAAATCTCCATCCACCTGTGCTTGTTTTACCTTGTCACCTATATTAGCACTTTTCGTCCCACTGTTATTTCCACATCCAATCACTCCAAACACCACTCCAATGATTAGCGCAAATGAAATTATTTTCTTTTTCATACTATTTTCCTTCCTTTCCTAAATCTCCTATCTCACTCCAAACCGTTTCAATAACTTCTTTCCAACAAACTGCAATAACCGGTCAGCCAAAAATCCGATAATTCCAAGTGTAAAAATACCGATAAAGATCCAATCCGTCTTATAATACAATCTCGATGTATAGATCAAATATCCGATTCCTTCTGATGCTGCCAGCATTTCAGCTGCCACGATACAAATAATCGCTCCGCTCAATCCCAGCCGGATACCAGTAAATATATTTGGTACCGCGGATGGCACGATGACGGTAAAAAAGATTTTTGCCTCCGATGCACCAAGTGACTGTGATGCTTCGATCAAAGAACGATCCACGGTTCGTACTCCTGCGATCGTATTGATCATAACCGGGAAGATCACTGCATAAAAAATCAGTGCGATTTTTGATGTCTCACCGACACCGAACCACATCAAAAACAATGTGATAAAACCGATTGCCGGAACGAAACGGAAAAAATTTAAAAATGGTTCAAAAATACTTCCGATTTTTTTAAAGTGTCCGATACATAAACCTACTGGAACTGCAAATGCGACTCCCAACAGCCATCCTTTCAACACACGCTGCATACTGATCAAAATATCTTTTCCTAAATCCCCGCTGGCTACTAATTTTCCTGCTCCTTGAAATGTTGTGATCGGTCCTGGTAAAAAATCATCACTATAAAACAGGGAGCCGATCTGCCAGATTACAAATAATAAAATCCATGTAATGATTCCGCATTTTAAAACAGTGTCTATGATTGTTGTTTTTTTCTTCATATCTTTTTCCTTTCCTAACGTTGTCCTATGTAAATCTTAAATATAAAATATCTCCTGCTCCTGTAATCCTTCGTTTTGCAAAAGATGTACTTCATTTTTATCTATGACATATAAACGATACACGATCACATCTACTTCTTCGCCTTTTTCAAACGGTTCTTCTTCAAAGCTCTGAATGGCTTTTAATTGTAATCCGTTTACATTCGTCAAAATTTCTAAACAGTTTCCGCGGAACAAAACATCTTCTACAATTCCTTTTGCATATAAACTTTCATTTTGTTTTGCTTTTCCTCGTTTTACTACTTTTACAAATTCCGGCCGGACTATCGCTTGATTCTGTTCCTTATAAGTCTGAAATCCGTTTAATTTTTCATAATCTGTCAAAACACTGGATTCTCCGATAAACTGTGCCACAAATGGTGTTTTCGGATTTTTGTAGATCTCAATGGGTGTTCCAAGTTGTTCCACTTTTCCTGCATTTGTGACAATGATCTCATCTGCGACTTCTACCGCTTCATCCTGATCATGTGTGACGAAAATACTGGTAATACCAATTTTTTCAATCATCTCTTTTAACCAGCTGCGAAGCTCTTTTCTTACTTTCGCATCAATCGCTGCAAACGGTTCATCTAGTAATAAAACCTGCGGATTCGGAGCAAGCGCTCTTGCAAACGCTACTCTCTGTCTCTGTCCTCCGGAAAGCTGTGCCGGATATCGTTTTTCTAATCCCGGAAGCCCTACCAATTCCAAAAGTTCTGCAACTCGTTCTTTTATTGCACCTTTATTTTCCTTACGAATTTTCAATCCATATGCAATATTGTCAAATACCGTTAAATATGGAAACAGTGCATAGTTCTGAAATACAAATCCGATTCCTCTCTCTCTTACCGGAATATTGTTTACGCATTTTCCATCAATATAAATATCTCCGCTGTCTTGATGTTCCAATCCTGCGATCATCCGAAGAATGGTTGTCTTTCCGCTTCCACTTGGTCCTAACAAAGCGATCAGCTTTCCTTTTTCTATTCCAAAATTTATATTATCCGATGCCTTATAGTTCCCAAACGTCTTGTTGACATTTTTTAATTCTATATACATCACCAATCTCCTTTCTGGTTACTTTCTGTAAATTTCTTTTTTCATCTGCCCCGACGTCTTGCATGTCTTTATTTATACTATTATTTCAGTATGATTTCTAGGGTAATTTCTGTAAACGTTTGCAAGAGTGAGATTTTTAGCTGCTTTTTTATTTTATTTTTCTTATTTTTCCTATCGTATTTGTTGCAATATCTACTTTATTCTATAAAAAACGCCTCTTCTTTTGTAATCGTTTACTCCCGCTTTTATCAATGCTTTTCGTGTATTTCCTATTGTTTTTACCTGTATTTATTTCCTTGTAATTATTGTAAACGTTTTCATATTTACTTGTTTTCATGAAGCACATAAACTGTATCATGCGTGTCCTGACACATTTTAGATATAATATATATCCCCGCTTACGTTTTCCGCGGTTGTACAGCTTTCCCGAACCATCAGTTTCCCTTCCAGTTCCATTCGGACAATGGCTTTGTGACCACCATTTAGGCGATCCAGTAAAAGATTGATCGCAAATTTTCCCATTTCTTCTTTCGGCAGCTGTACAGTCGTCAGCATCGGCTTTATATATTGTGCCTCATCGATATCATCGCTCGAAATGATCGAAGGCGAATAATAACGGTTTTTGTAACGACTCAGGCATTTCAACATACCGATCGCGATCATATCGTTCGCACAATAGATTGCCGTTGGCGGATCCGTTTGCTGAATCAGCCACTCCATGACCCGGTAGCCATCCACTTCGGTGTGTTCCGTCTCAATAATATAATTGATATCCAGATCAATATTATGTTGAAACAGCGTATCCTGATACCCCTTATAGCGTGACTCATTATGGCAGCCTCCCGCATATCCGATTCGACGATGTCCCAACTGAATCAGATACTCGACTGCCATGGACGCGATCTTCTTTCCGTCACATAGGATTTCGTCCACCAGATAGTTTGTAGAATTCCGATTCACTGAAACAATCCCGCGATATCGACCTGCCAGCTTTTTTAAGACAATTTCATTGCATTTTCCAATGATGATGAGCCCGTCACTCTTTTGATTTTGTTTCTCTTCCATCTCTTCCAGTATTTTGTCAATATTTTCCAAACGGCATTTTTTATCATTTGAAAAAATCGGCTGATGAAATACCTTCAATAAAATACACGAGTGTTTATGAATTTCACTCTCCATGATATGAAGCAGCTCGCTAAAAAAAGGATCGTTATGCATACTGTCCGTACGCGTCAGCAAAATGTCCACATACCAGATTTTCTGTTCCATGCTGACGATTCCTTTTTTCAAATTTCGAGCTGCCTCATTCGGCATATAGTTCATTTCACGCGCAATCTTCCAGATTCTTTCCCTCAGTTCTTGGGATGAACACTTATATTCCGAATTATTCAAGACTCTGGAAACTGTTGCGGTAGAAACACCTGCTTTTTTTGCAATTTCTTTTATGGACATTCCTTTTCCCCTCTTTCCTATTGTTTTTATATGTTATTTAGGCAAAAAAAATTTGCAGTACCAAGGATTTCTTCTAAATGTAGAAGAGATCCTTTTCCTGCATAGCTGCATTTTCCTGTAAATATGTCTTATGTTCATCAAATATGTATAATCGATAGATCAAAACGTGCATTTTGTCTCCAACCGCAACCAGCTCTTTTTCCATGGAACGCTCTGCGGTAATCGGAATACCTTTTACGTTGATCGTAAGCTCCAGATGATTTCCCCGAAAGATGATATCCTCCACAATTCCTTCTTCTGCGGCACTCTCATACTGCTGCATATGTCCGTATCGCGTCACCTTCACAAATTCCGGTCGAATCACTGCACGATCGGCCCCTGCTACTTTCTCAAAGCCTGTTAATTTTTCATACTCCGAGACCACAGAAGAACGTCCGATAAATTGAGCCACAAACGGCGTATCCGGTGCTTTATAAATCTCTACGGGGGTTCCCGTCTGCTCAATTTTGCCTTTATTTGTCACAATGATCTCATCCGCAACTTCTACCGCTTCATCCTGATCGTGTGTCACAAAAATACTTGTAATCCCCACTTTGTGAATCGTCTCTTTCAACCAGTTTCGAAGTTCCGAACGTACCTTTGCGTCAATTGCCGCAAACGGTTCGTCTAACAGCAGCACTTGCGGGTTTGGCGCTAACGCCCTTGCAAACGCCACCCGCTGTCTCTGTCCGCCGGAGAGCTGACTCGGGTAGCGCTTTTCAAACCCTTTTAACCCAATCAGCTCGATCAACTCCATCACACGTTCATGAATCTTTCTTTTCTCCCATTTTTGAACTTTTAGCCCGAATGCAATATTGTCATACACCGTTTTATAGCGAAACAGTGCATAATTCTGAAATACAAATCCGACGCCGCGCTCGCTTGCAGCCGTCCCATTGACTACTTTCCCATCAATCCGGATTTCACCGCTATCCGGCTGTTCTAAGCCTGCGATCATACGTAAGATTGTTGTTTTTCCACTTCCACTCGGTCCAAGGAGGCCAACCAGTTTTCCTTTTTCGATTCCAAAACTGACATTGTTCGATGCCTGAAAATCTCCAAATTTTTTATTGATATTTTTTAATTCTACATACATGGTCAGCTCTCCTCCTTTTTCCCTTTATACTCCAAGACACTCCGCAAGACCAAAATCACGATCGCCATGATGACTAAAACAGACGATACTGCAAACGCCGGTACATACTGAAATTCATTAAATAAAATTTCCACGTGCAACGGAAGTGTATTCGTCTTTCCCCTTAGATGTCCGGATATAACAGATACTGCGCCAAACTCTCCCATCGCACGGGCTGTACACAGCACAATTCCGTATAAAAGTGCCCATTTGATATGCGGAAATGTGATTTTTCGAAAAATCGTCCATCCACTCGCTCCCATAAGGGCTGCCGCTTCTTCTTCATCTGTTCCCACAGTTTCCAGTACTGGAATCAGTTCTCGTGAGACAAATGGAAATGTGACAAAAATGGTTGCCAGAATAATTCCCGGAACCGCAAATACAATTTTTACTCCCATTGACTGTAAATATGGATACAACACACTTTGGCGTCCAAACAATAATAAGTAGATCAGACCGGCGATAATCGGAGATACTGTAACCGGAATATCAATCAATGTGGTAAGTACCTTTTTCCCTCGGAATTTGAATCTCGTAAGAAGCCATGCCGCAAACAGACCAAAAAACGTGTTTAACACAACAGCTGCTACGGTTGCCTCCACGGTTAATTTGATCGCGCTAAGCGTATAAGAATCTGTCACCGCCTTTTTGTACATTGCGAAGCCATCGCGAAACGCCTCCTGAAAAACAACGATCAGCGGCAAAAGGAGCATAACCCCTAAAAACAGGATCGTTCCCGCCACCAAAAGAATCGGGATCACACCCTTCGGTTTTACTCGTTTCATTATGCCTCGCCTCCTCTCAAAATCCGATTGGTACGCGCCTGTACCAGATTTACCAAAAATAAAATCAAGAATGAACACAAAAGCATCACCATCGCGATCGCGGATGCAGAGGCATAATCATATTCCTGCAGCTGGGACATAATGATCAGCGGTGTGATTTCTGTTTTATACGGCATATTTCCCGCGATAAAAACAACGCTTCCATATTCTCCCAGGCATCGTCCAAATGCCAGTCCTGCACCTGTCAGAAGCGCCGGCAGAACCTCTGGGAAAATTACCTGCCAAAAAATGGTGATCGGTTTTGCTCCCAGAGAACTCGCCGCCTCCTCATAGGAACTGTCCATTTTTTCTAAGACTGGCTGCACTGCGCGAACGACAAACGGAATTCCGATAAAGACCAACGCCACCGTGATTCCGGCCTTTGTATAAGCGATCTTAATCCCAAATTTTGCAAAAAAAGATCCGATCAAACCTGTATCCGCTGTCAATGAAGTCAAAGCAATACCGGCTACCGCCGTCGGCAGTGCAAACGGCAGTTCGATCATGCCGTCTAAGATTTTTCGCCCCGGAATGTCATAACGCACTAACACCCATGCTGTCATAAGTCCCATCACTGCATTGATCACCGTTGCCACAAATGCCGTGGTAAAGCTAACATAAAAACTTGCAAGTACTCGTTTACTTGTGATAATCTCCCAGATTTCCTTTGGCTGAAGTCCGGCTGTATAAATAACCAGTGTCGCTAACGGGATCAATACGATCACACTCAGCATTGAAATCGTTATCCCCATCGACAATCCAAATCCCGGGATCACTCTTTTGTTTTTTACGCGTTTTTTTGTGTTCTTCATGATTCTTCAACCCTTACTTTTCATAAATCTGATCAAAAATTCCTCCATCTGCAAAATGTTCTTCCTGCGCTTTATCCCATCCGCCGAAATCATCGATTGTCACCAGATTGACATCCAGATTAAAGGTATCTTTGTATTCTTTTAAAATATCTGGATCTGACGGACGATAGAAATTATCCCCTGCAATCCGCTGTCCCTCATCAGAATACAGATAATTCAGATACTCCGTTGCCACATCTCTGGTTCCTCTGTTATCCACAACGTCATCTACAACCGCTACTGATGGCTGTGCCAGAATGCTGATACTCGGTGTAACGATCTCATAATCATCCGGTGCATCTTTTAAAGAAAGATACGCTTCATTTTCCCATGCCAAAAGGACATCGCCCTGCCCGTTCTCTACAAATGATGTCGTTGATCCACGCGCGCCGGAATCAAGAACCAGAACATTCTGATATAATTTCTTCATAAAGTCTTTGATCTTTGTTTCATCCCCGCCAAATTTTTTGTCTGCAAATGCCCATGCGGCAAGGTAATTCCATCTCGCGCCGCCGGAAGTCTTTGGATTCGGTGTGATCACACCGACACCTTCTTTTACAATATCATCCCAATCCTGAATGTTCTTTGGATTTCCTTTTCGAACCAAAAATACGATTGTTGAAGTATACGGTGCACTGTCATCCGGAAATTCCTCTTTCCATCCTTCTTCGATCAATCCTGCATCCTGAACAGCCTTCACATCATATTCCAGTGCTAACGTTACCACATCCGCCTCTAGTCCATTGGCAACCTCAAGTGCCTGTTTTCCAGAACCACCGTGTGATTGTGTCACTTCCACATCCTGTCCTTTTTCCTCTTTCCAATGTTTTGCGAATGCTTTATTATACTGCTCATACAGCTCTCTCGTCGGATCATAAGAAACGTTTGTAAGTGTTACCTGATCACTGTCTGCTGCTGTGGTCTTATCTCCTGTTGCTTTATTTCCGCATCCTGCCAAAAGTCCTACTGTCAAAACGACTGTCAAACCTGCTGCTAATACTTTTTTTCCTTTTTTCATTGTTGTTCCCTTCTTTCATAAAATTTCGCTTACGCTTTGTTGTATCTATTTATACACTATATTTCCGATTAATTTCCAGGGGTATTTTTGAAAACGTTTACATTTTCTTTCCGATTCTTCATTATTTTTGTCTTTTTTTCCATTTTTTTACATTATTTTTTTCATTTTTTTACATTTCTTTTTTATTTTTTTGTAATCGTTTACCTCTATATTTTTCCTGTATTTTGTCTCTTTTTTCTCCTTTTTTATCTTTATTTTTTCTCTCTTTTCATCGTTTTTTTGTAATCGTTTACATTTCTTTTCAAAAAAAAAAAAAAAAAAACAGCTCTTTCAAAGCTGTTTTTTCTATATATAATATACCATTCCATTGGCATTTTCCACAGAGGAACAACTTTCCCGAATCATAAGTTTTCCTTCTAATTCGGTTCTAACGATCGCCTTATGTCCGCCCTCTAAACGATCCAAAAGCAGATAGATCGCAAAACGCCCCATTTCTTCCTTCGGGAGCCGAACCGTCGTCAGCATCGGTTTTGTATACTGCGCTTCCTCGATATCGTCACTCGAAACAATGGACGGAGAATAATACCGATTCTTATACCTGTTCAGGCTTTTGAGCATCCCAATGGCAATCATATCATTTGCACAATAAATTGCCGTTGGCGGATCATTCTGTTGAATCATCCACTCCATGACCCGGTATCCTTCTACTTCCGTATGCTCTGTTTCAATCACATATGTAATATCCATGTCTATATTATATTTAAATAACGTATCCTGATATCCTTTATATCGCGATTCATTGTGGCAGTCTCCCACATACGCAATCCTTCGATGCCCCAGCTGAATCAAATATTCCACTGCCATCGACGCAATACGTTTTCCATCACAAAGTACTTCATCCACTAAATAATTGGTAGAATTTCGATTTACAGATACAATTCCACGATACTTTCCGGATAATCTTTTTAAAACCATTCCATTACATTTTCCGATAATGATCAGCCCGTCACTTTTTTGTTCTCGCTCCTGCATCATTTCTTCTATCATTCTATCAATATCTTCCATCTGACATTTTTTTTCGCTCGAAAACAATGGTTGATGAAAGATTTTCACCAAAATGCAACAATGTCTATGAATCTCGCTCTCGATAATATGAAGCAGCTCGCTAAAAAATGGATCCCTGTGCGTACTATCTGTACGTGTCAGCAAAATATCGATATACCATGTCTTCTGACCAGTATTTGTAATTCCTTTTTTCAAATTTCGTGCTGCTTCATTCGGCATATAATTCATTTCTCGTGCAATCTGCCAGATCTTATCTCGCAGTTCTTCGGAAGAACACCTGTATTCCGGATTATTCAGTACACGGGAAACTGTTGCAGTAGACACGCCCGCCTTTTCTGCAATTTTTTTTATTGACACAATCTCACCTCATTCTACCTATCCTACTTGTTTTATATGATAAAATGGATTTTTGTTTTTGTCAAGCTTATACAAATGCGGACGTTTCTTTTTCTACGCGAACCATGCTTTCTTCGAGGAGTTTTGTTATGAAAAGCACATACACGTTTTCTTGTGTATGTGCCATAAACGTTCTGGTATTAAAGAATTGTACGAATCCAGCCTTCCGGTGCTTCGATCTTGCATTCCTGAATGCCAACTAAAGTATCGTAGAGTTTCTTCGTCACTGGTCCCATCTGCTCCATACCGCTTGGAATCAAAATCTCTTTGCCATGATCTACGATCTTACCAATCGGAGAGATTACTGCTGCTGTTCCGCAAAGTCCTGCCTCTGCAAAATCTTTCACTTCATCAAAGTATACTTCTCTGTGCTCTACTTTCATACCAAGATAATGTTCTGCAACATAGACGATCGAACGTCTGGTAATAGACGGCAAGATACTGTCTGACTTCGGTGTTACCAATGTACCGTCTTTTGTAATAAAGATAAAGTTTGCTCCACCTGTTTCTTCTACTTTTGTACGAGTCGCAGCATCCAGATACATATTCTCATCATATCCTTCTGCATGTGCAGTTACGATGGCATGCAAACTCATCGCATAATTCAAACCAGCTTTGATATGACCGGTTCCGTGTGGTGCCGCACGATCAAAATCTGTCACACGGATGGTGATTGGTTTTACGCCGCCCTTGAAATAAGGTCCTACCGGTGTACCAAACACGCGGAACTGATATTCTTCTGCTGGTTTTACACCGATTACAGCGTTCGTACCCATCATATATGGACGAATATAGAAAGATGCTCCGGTACCATATGGTGGTACATATGCCGCATTTGCCTTAACAACCGCATCCACTGCCTCTAAGAATTTATCCTCTGGAAACGTCGGCATTTCCAAACGTTTTGCAGAATCTATCAAACGTTTTGCATTCTGATCCGGTCGGAAACACACAATATGTCCATCCTCTGTCGTATGTGCCTTTAATCCTTCAAACACAGTCTGCGCGTATTGAAATACACATGCACATTCATTTAATGTGATATTTGTATCTTCTGTCAATCCGCCTTCTTCCCATGCACCATTTTTGTAATTACAAACATAACGTTTATCTGTCGGAATATATCCAAACCCTATGTTTGCCCAATCAAGATTCTTTTTTTCCATACTATCTATCCTCCATCTATCTACGATCAGCATTTTTACACCAATGCTTTCATAACTAAACTTCATTTTAGTACACTGAAAAACGTTTGTCTAGCGGTTCCGACTGTTTTTTTCAATTTTTTGACTGTTTTTTCCTATTATTTTAAAATTTCTATAAATACCATGCATACTTTCCATAAACTCCTGCTATAGAAGCTCTTTTTAAGCCAAAAAAAGCTGTTACACTCGTCATGTAACAGCTTTCTATTTTTACGCTTTCTCTGTCCCCGGCTTTTCTTTCACCAATGCGAGAACATCTTCAATTTCATTCTCCGTCATATTGGTATATTCCGCAAGCTCCTGATAGGTCGGCGTACGCCCATTCTCGTCTTCCAGAATATTTTTTGCATGATTCAAGAGACTGACTTTCCCGAGAATTGTCGCCTCACTGTCCTCTTCTCCTGTAATCTCGGAAATGTAATCCTTCATCGCAGTCTCAACGGAATCCTGCAAACGTTTCTGATAAGTATCCGTCTTTGAATCCCCCAAAAGTTCCTGTAAGGTGACAAACAACGCCAGATTTCCCTCCTGTATCAGATCCTGCAGATTGACATCCCTCGCCTGATTCTTTTTTGCCATCTCTACGATACGCTTCATCCAGCACTCGGACAGTTTCGAAATTGCCGCCGCATCTCCTTGAGAAAGCTGCTCATACAGGCGTTTCTCTTCTGAAACACTGTATACCGGCAAACTTTCCAGTTCTTCCAGATACATCTGATAAACGACGGAATCCTGTCCTTCTCCTTCAACAACTTCATCTACTTCACCGTCTTGCGTCTGCTGAAGTTCTTCAACCGCTGCCTCCGACTCTGCTTCTTTTTCCGCCTCAGCTTCCTCTTCTGCACGTTTTTCCTCGAAGAACGAAAATATCATTTCTTTTTGTTCGGCATTTAATTCCATATCGCTAAAATAGCTCAAAATTTCTTCTCTGGAAAGTGGTTCCGGCGACGATTCTGCAACCTGCTTTACCAGTTCCACGGTTTCAATAAACTCATTCTGATCTAACATCGATTCGCACCTTTCTATTCCTCAGTTTCTGTTTTAAACTGACATTCCAGTTTTTCAAAGAAATCCACGCGCGGCTCTAAAAATTTCAGCTCGTGTGTATCCAAATCGTCCACATAGTAGTCCAACGGTTCAAAAATATGCTCCCAGTTCCAAAGTTCTTCTCCAAGATTCATATATTCGCGGAACATTTCACATCCCTTCGGTGCGATCGGATGAATCAATATCGCCATGACCTTGCAAGCATAAAAGCAATCGATCAATGTCTGTTTACGCAGTGCTTCATCGCCCTCTTTATCAGCTTTTCGCACATTGTTGACCCAGTGCTTGTTTACATCACGGATATAGGAATCGATCACATATGCGATGCGATGAAATTCGTGATTATACATATGCTGCTCATATTCCAGTACATTTTTCTCGGACAAGTCTAAGATTTTCTGGCTGACCGCTCCCTTCGGAATGCGACCGTCATGGTTTGCCTGTACCGAATAGAAGCAAGAACGAATCAGTCGATTGAACACGTTTGTCAAAAGATTTCCCTCTTTTAAGACCATATCTACGCCTTGCTGCTCTTCTTCTTTCATGTATACCTGCGGCTTGAAACTGCTGCTTTTTGTGGAAAGTCCGAGACTCATAAAGTGCATCCTAAGCTGTTCTGGTGTATAATATTCTAACAGTTCGTTTGCCATCGGCGGCTTGACTTCAGAACTGCTGCTCGCCTTCGTTCCCATAAATAAAATATGACGGTTCGGAATGATATGCGGCAGGTTGATCTTTTCCATATCCGGCTTCTCGCCCTTCGGTGTCTCTAACGCAGCAAACATCGCCATCTCCGCGATCGCATAGAAATAAATATTATCCTCACCGATGAACTGATATACCATCGCATCGTCATCATTCCACCATTTTTTCCACTCATCATCCGGATATCCTTTTTCTTTTAAATACGTACGGGTAAAAGAAATCGGTGCCCACAAGGATTCCGGCCATACCCAGAATGTCAGCTCTTTCTGATCCTCACAGTCCGGTACTGGTACGCCCCAGTCTACATTTCCGGACAAGCGAAACGGTACCAGCGTTTTTCCAGAACGATAGCGGATATTTCTGGCATCAAGCACTTTTTTCGCCTCGTCGCGACTCTGCAGATCTTCAAATTCGAACGTTACAGAGGATTTCTTTTCTTCGTTTACAGTTGTATGCTTTGGAAGCGCTGCTTCAACTTCTTCTAAGATTGACGTTTCTTCGGTTTCCAGATATTTTTTTTGTACATATAAGACCGGCTTTTTCAAAAATTCATCAATCGTATTTAACTCATATTTTCTGGTGTTGGAGTTTCTGCGCAAATAGTCGATACGTTCTTTCATCAGATCGATGCAGTCTTCCAGACAGAAGTACCAGTTCGTCACATCTTTTAAGACCGGACGTTCTCCGGACAATGTACTGACCGGATCGATCAGCTCTTCCGGCATATACTGATGTCCTAAGGAACATTCGTCTGCATAGCCTTTTTCGGACTGACAGCCATCGATCGGACATTTTCCGACCACCTGACGTCCATTTAAAAAGACACCCATTTTTTCATCATAAAACTGCGGGGAACTCATTTTTTCAATATAACCGTTCTCATACAGTTTTTCAAAAATCTCACGAGATACCACTGTATGCATCTTACCGGTTTCTCCGAGTGCGGACGCACCAAACAGATCAAAACTCATTTCATAAGCATCCAGTGTTTTTTTCTGACTCTCATGATTCTTTGTCACGTAATCTTGAATCGTACCCTCGTATCCCTGCTCTTTTAATTTTCGATAACTTTCCATGATCGGGGAACCATAGCAGTCGGTTCCAGATACAAAAATGACGTTTTCTTTTCCGATACGATCGCGAAGAAAACGTGCAAAAATATCTGCATGCACGAACATACCACCCACGTGACCGAAATGCAGTTCTTTATTTCCATATGGCATACCGCCAGTAATAACCGCCCGTTTTGGAAAAACAGGACGTTCCCCTTTTTTGATTCTTTTGCTGATCATACTATTTCTCCTTTTTCCAAAAAAACTATTTTTAGATAACAAAAAGAGCGCGAGACGGGACTCGAACCCGCGACCCCGACCTTGGCAAGGTCGTG
>JBJENW010000095.1:0-9351 GCA_051880395.1 Lachnospiraceae bacterium
AAACTTCTGAGCAAAATAATTTATGGAAAGCATTCTGCTGTTGTTCTAAATTTTTCGTTCACATAAACTTTCACGCCATCATTTTCTGGAAATATAAGAAAATATCTCAACCTTCCGTTTCAAATACACAGTTTCCAGTATCCGGCGGACACAGCGACAGGGGTGGAGGGTACAGATCTGGCTTTGACAGAAATGGTAGTGAGTTTGGAGGGGAGCGTTTGCGATGCCTTTGCTGTTTTTCCGAGAGGCGGACTGGCTGTGCGAAGCTGTATGCCCGGGAAAGAGTCTGCCTCTGAGTCTTTCCCGGGCATACAGCTTTGTGCAGACTGTCCGACATTCGGAAAACAGCAAAAATAAAGCATCGGAAACGCTCCCCTCCAAACTCGACTTCATTTCTGTCTAGCCAGATCTGTACCCTCCCCCCCTGTCGCTGTGTCCGCCGGATACTGGAAGCGTCCGCGTAGGAAATCCCCCTCGGTTGGGATATTTTTCATCAAAATACCCAAAAAGTGGTGGCTACAAAAATGTAGTGGGAGGCCCATAAAGTAGAACAGCCAGATACTTACGCCCACATAAAGTGTAAATATGGTTTAGATAATAACAACGTATGTAAAGAAAAAAATTTTTTTACTTTCTTTTTTTGAAAAAAAAGGTTATTCTTGTATAGGCGAAAGAAATTTAGGAAAAAGACGAAGGAGGGAGCGTATGGAAGAGAAAGACGTACGGGATGAGGAAGAACAACAGTTTCCGGAAAAACCGGATTATGAGAAAGAGCTGATTGCGATCGTCCGAAGTAAGGAGTCAGACGAGGTCATACGTGACCGCCTGACGGATTACCATGACAATGATATCGCAGATATTTTAGATGACCTGACGATGGAAGAGCGGAGAAAATTGTACCGCATTCTTGGAAGTGAAGAGGTGTCGGAGGTCTTCACATATGTGGACGATATCGGAAAATTTATACAGGAATTAGAACCGGAAAAAGTCGCGGTCATTTTGGAAAAAATGGATTCTGACGATGCGGCAGATGTATTGGATGAGTTGGATGAAGAGGTCAGCGAAAATATTTTTCGTCTGATGAATGATGAAACCAGACATGACATCGATCTGATTCATTCCTATGACGAAGATCAGATCGGAAGCCGTATGACGACGAATTTTATTGTAATTCCGCGTGGATCTTCTGTAAAACGTGCGATGCGTGAACTAGTGACACAGGCGGCAGAAAATGATAATATCATGACATTGTATGTAGAAAATGCAGATAAAACCTTTTACGGTGCGATCGATCTGAAGGAGCTGATCGTCGCAAGACAGGACGACGAACTCGAAGATCTGATCGCGACATCCTATCCGTATGTACATGCAAAAGAGACAGTTGACGCTTGTATCGAAGAGTTAAAAGATTATTCCGAAGACTCGATTCCGGTTTTGGATAACGAGAAACGTCTGATCGGTGTTATCACATCGGAAGATCTGGTGGAAGTTGTCGACGAAGAGATGGGAGAGGATTATGCAAAACTGGCCGGTCTGACTGCGGAGGAAGATTTACAAGAGCCTCTTTTGGAAAGTATGAAAAAGCGAATTCCATGGCTGGTGACGCTGTTGGCACTTGGATTGATCGTATCGAGTGTCGTCGGAACTTTTGAAAAAGTGGTACAACATCTGACGATCGTGATGTGTTTTCAGTCACTGATTCTGGATATGGCGGGAAATGTCGGCACACAGTCGCTGGCTGTGACGATCCGTGTTCTGATGGATGAAAACCTGACCGGAAAACAGAAACTGTTTCTGGTTGTCAAAGAGATGCGGGTAGGTCTGGCAAACGGCGCCTTGCTCGGAAGTCTTTCCTTTTTATTTATTGGGTGTTATATTATGTTTGCAAAAGGAAAAACTTTGCCGTTTGCGTTTGCAGTATCCGCGTGTATTGGCGTTGCATTAATGGTGGCAATGGTGATATCGAGTCTCACAGGGACCGTGATACCGATGTTCTTTCATCGGATCAAAGTGGATCCGGCGGTTGCGTCCGGCCCGCTGATCACAACGGTAAACGATCTGGTGGCAGTGGTGACTTATTATGGATTGACTTGGGTGTTATTGATCAATGTGTTGGGATTCTAAAAAAAGCAGTGGAAATGGAAAAGATTTCCACTGCTTTTTTTTATGCCTCGTAAAGAGACTCTTATATTTAAAAAAGAATGTGTCGATATATAAAGTAATAAATTTTGTTATAAATAGAATCAGGGGGATAGGATCATGAGCAGAAAAAAGGAAAATAAGCAGGAAACAGCGAAAAGAACTGGCCTACCGCTGCGGAGTATAAAAACAAAGATGATCATTTTGGGCGGGGTTGCGCTGGTGACAACGCTCGTGCTTGGTATTACAGGCATTCAATCGCTGAATAAAAATCATAGAAGCAGCCAGTTGACGTCGGATATTAATAATATCAATCTGCTCCAGAATGAAAATAAGACGTTAGATATGACGTTTTTGTATCAGATGGATAACACGTATAACCAACAGATTGTAGAAAATCTGCAAACCATGCAGAAATATGCAACAGATGCCCAGAAGTATAAGTCCGGTGTGGATGCGTCAGATCTGAAAACAATCGGGGACGATATTCAAAAGACAACAGAGAATATGAATCAGATGGTCTCGCTCATTACGGAACGCGGTTTCGCAGAAGGAGAAGGCGTTTATGCAAAGTTTTTTAATGAAGACAAAAACTTAGAGGAAAGCTTTGATAAGATGAGTCAGGAGGCTGACTGGATTGACGGAACATGGGTAAAAATCGAAATGTCAACCATGGAGAGTGTGCAGATCGATGGCAAAAAATATCGACATTATCATTATGATGCAAAGATTCCGTCAGGTGCAAAACGTGATTATATCGTTGTTCGTGCAGGAGGAAATGGACCGGAATATAAGGGAAGAATTTATTTTACCAATATTATCTTTGATAAAGATACCAAAGTAGACTTATCAAAATTGAAAGAATCGGATCTATCCCTTTCGTATGGAAATGCGCTGCATGATATGAAAGTGGATATGTTAGGCGGGGAACCAAGTATCAGTTATGCAGGAGAGTATTCCGGTGCGACCCAAGACTGGCAGGAAGCGTCGATCGAGATTCCGGTTGTGGAATATCCGGTGCAGGATTATAAGAGAGTCAGCTTTGATATTTATTATGAAGAAACAAAGGATCTTCCGTTGATGCAGATGGCAGCTTGTCTGAATGAGAAATATAAATTTGACGAGGCGCTAGAGAAAATTAATGCGGATTTTGCTTCATACAGTATGTTGGTAGTGGAGGGATCGGATACTTCCGAGACATTGAAAAAATTGTTGGCGGATCTGCAGACAGCGTTGGAAAATGTGGATCTGTATACGGTGGATGAAGAAGCCGTTGCATTAGGAGAAAAAGGCTTTCAAACAAAGCTGGATGAAGTAAATTCTATTTTGGAGACCGATCAGCAGATCCAAAATTTAAAGATAGAAAACAATGCATTAAACGAAAATCTGACAAAGGCAACTTCCGATATTAAAAAGAGCGTAGAGGAATCAGGTAATTTGCAGAAAGCAAGTATGACACGATTGATCATCACTGTAATCGTGGTCGGACTGGTAGGTGTGTTTATCCTTACCGTTTATGTCAGCCGAAGTGTTCAGTACAGTATCCGGCATTTTAAAGATACATTGAAGGAAATCGAACAGGGACGTATGACGGTGAAAGCGGATACTAAACGCGGGGATGAATTTGATACGATCGGAAGATCATTAAATCATATGACAGATACACTGACAGAGACGCTTCGTTCTGTCGGAACGGTATCTAGGAACGTGCAGCAGAGTGGAAGCAGTCTAAAGGGAATGGCGGAAAACACAAATCAGATTTCCAACCAGATCGATCTTTCCGTGACAGAGATCGCAAAAGGTGCGACGGATCAGGCAAACGATGTGGAGCAGTCTACAAGTGAGATCACGGAACTTGGAAATTTGATGGATGAGATGGTAGGAAACATCGGAGAATTAGATGCAACTTCCAGTGATATGAAACATGCCAGTGATGAGGCAGTTCATATATTAGAGCAACTTGGAAATTCAAATGAGAAGATGACGGATGGAGTACATAAGATCGCACAACAGATTCACGCAACAAATGAGTCCGTGCAAAAGATCAAAGAGGCGATCACGATGATTTCCTCGATTGCAAGTCAGACAAACCTGTTATCATTAAATGCCAGCATAGAGGCGGCGCGGGCAGGAGATGCAGGAAAAGGATTTGCAGTGGTCGCAACGGAAATCTCGCAGCTTGCCGATCAGTCGGATCAGTCCGCAACCTCCATTGATCAGATCATCACGCGGTTGACAAGCGATTTTGAACAGACAATGAAGGTGATGCAGGAGGTAGAACTTGCGACAAAAGAGCAGAATGAAAAACTTTCTGAGACGCAGCATCAGTTTGAAATCGTAAGTGATGGTATCACACAGAGCAGAACAAAGACAGAAGGAATCAAACATGCGATCGAATCCTGCAACGAAGTTCGTCTGCAGGTAAATCAGCTCATGTTAAACCTGTCTGCAATTTCAGAGGAAAATGCAGCATCGACCACAGAAACAGCGGAGGCAATGAGAAATTTAAATGATACCATTAATCATTTACTCGAAGAGTCCGATAAGTTACTTGCAATGTCAGGGCAGCTGGAGCAGGACCTGAAATTTTTCCAGTTGTAGAGGATGAGAACTATAGGAAAAAAGTAGGTAGGAAGGAGAAACACGTTATGGGTGCAAAAAAGAAACCGACGGATAAGACAAAAAGTGGAAAGAAGAGTTTTGGTTTAAAAAGTATTCGAATGAAACTGATCGTCCTGGGAGTAGCGGCACTGGCCAGTACTTTGATTCTTGGCGTACTTGCAACACTTATTCTAAATCAGAATCACAGAAATAGCGAGATATTACAGAGTATTAATGAAGCCAACCGCCTGCAGGAACAGAATTCGGTGTTGGATGTCAGCTTTTTGTATGAACTGGACAATCAATATAACAGCCAGATTCTGGAAAATCTGAAAGAAATGAAAAACAATCTTGCAAATGCAAAAGAGCATGCAGGAAAAACGTATCAGTCAACTTTAAATGATATGGACCAGAAGATTGATAAAAATATGCAGAATATGGAGCAGCTGGTCAGCCTGATGGATCAGCGTGGATTCAAAGAGGATCAGGGGTTGTATGCCAATTTTATGGAAGGGGATAAAAAGCTGGAAGAATTTTTCGGCAGGTTAGGTGATGAAGCAGACTGGCAGGATGGAAGCTGGGAAAAGAAAATGCTTGATCAGGTGGAAACAAAGAAGTTTGATAAGAAAAACTATAAAGTGATCCATTACAACGAAAGTCTGCCAAGCGGTGGAAAACGAGACAATATCGTCGTACGTGTCTGCACCGAGGGGCAGCAGTATGAAGGTAAGATTTATCTTACAAATATCAAATTTGATGGTTCTACGGAAGTAGATCTGTCAAAACAGACAGCAGATACGCTGGGAAACTCGTTTGGTACGGCATATAAGGATCTGGATGTAGGAACGCTTGACGGAAAGCCTGCCATTAGTTTTTCCGGAACCTATTCCGGATCAAACGCGTCCTGGCAGGAAACATCGGTCGTAATCCCGGTAAGCGAGTATGACATTCAAAATTTTAGTAAAATATCCTGTGATATCTGTCTTGAAGAGAATGCGGATAATCCGGAGATGCAGATTGCAGTAGCGACAAATGGACGTTTTCAGTTTGACGAAAAACAGGAAGCAATTAATACGGAGTTTGCAGAATACAGCAAATTGATCGCGGAAGGAAATGACGCGTCAAAACAGTTAGAACAATTGACAAAAGACTTAGAAGAAGTGGTAAATAATACATCCATTTATATCCAGAATGAAGAAATCGGAAAATTAGGACAAGAAGGATTTCAGAAGAAAGCAGATGCTTTAAAGGAAATGCAGGAAGTAGATACACAGATTCAAACATTAAAAGCAGAAAATAATGCCAATAACGAGGAATTAACGAAAGATTCCAACAATATCAAAAAGAGTGTAAATGAAGTTTCAGTAAAATCGCAGTCGCAGATGAAAGTCAGCATTATGATGGTGTTGATCGTTGCAATTGTTTGTGTTGGTATTCTGACAATCTTTGTGAGCAGAAGTATTCAGGCAAGTATCCGTCGGTTCCGAGGTACCTTGCAAGAAATCACAGATGGAAATATTAAAGCGAAAGCAGCGACTGGTCGTGGCGATGAATTTGATGTATTTGGTGAGTCTTTGAATCAGATGACCGATCAGCTTTCTTCTACACTTGGAAATGTCAATGAGGTTGCAAAAGTTGTGCAGCACGGTGGATCAGAGTTAAAGACGATGGCCGAAGATACCAATCAGATTTCTGGTAAGATGGAGTTGTCTGTCACCGAGATTGCAGAAGGTGCAGTCAGTCAGGCAAAAGATATTGAAGATTCCAATAACCATGTGAATCACCTGGGCGAATTAATGAATCAGATGGTGCAGGATATTGAGAAGTTAGACAATTCTTCCACAGATATTGAGACAGCCAGTAATGAGGCTGTGAATATATTGGATCGTCTGAGTGATTCAAATGAAAAAATGACCGAAGGTGTGAGAAAGATCGTGGAGCAGATCAAAGAGACAAACGAATCGGTAGAACAGATCGGAGAGGCAGTATCTTTGATTTCCTCTATCGCCAGCCAGACCAACCTGTTATCGTTAAATGCAAGTATCGAGGCAGCGCGTGCAGGGGAAGCAGGAAAAGGATTTGCCGTTGTCGCAACAGAAATCTCACAGCTTGCGGATCAGTCCGATCAATCGGCAGATACGATTCAGAATGTCATTCAGAAACTGTCTGCAAACTTCCAGCAGACAATGGACATGATGCGTCACGTAGAAGAATCTACCCGGGAACAGAATGAGAAATTGTTAGAGACACAGAAACAGTTCCATATTGTAAACGACCGTATCAGTATCAGTCGTGAAAATACACACGATATCAAGTTAGCAGTGGAAGAGAGTAATCAGGTACAAGAAAAAGTCGGACAGCTGATGGAAAGTCTGTCTGCGATTTCCGAAGAAAATGCTGCAGCCAGTACAGAAACGGAAGAAGTTATGCAGAGACTCAACGATACGATCAAGAACCTGTTAGCAGAATCCGAAAAAATGCTCGACATCTCAAACAGACTCGAACAAGATCTGCAGTTCTTCCAGTTATAAAAAAATCCCCTGGGAATTTTCCCGGGGGATTTTTTATGCGGACGTTTTCACCTTTCTTTCCCTTAGCGATAAATAGCTCAACCAATCGTTTCCGATACACAGTTTTCGGTATCCGGCGGACACAGCGACAGGGTGTGGAGGGGACAGATCTGGCTTTGACAGAAATGATAGTGAGTTTGGAGGGGAGCGTTTGCGATGCCTTTGCTGTTTTTCCGAGAGGCGGACTGGCTGTGCGAAGCTGTATGCCCGGGAAAGAGTCTGCCTCTGAGTCTTTCCCGGGCATACAGCTTTGTGCAGACTGTCCGACATTCGGAAAACAGCAAAAATAAAGCATCGGAAACGCTCCCCTCCAAAACTCGACTTCATTTCTGTCTAGCCAGATCTGTCCCCTCCACACCCTGTCGCTGTGTCCGCCGGATACCGGAAACGTCCGCATAGGACTCCCCCCGGTAGAGATATTCTTCGCGTCACTCTTTTTCAAAGAGTGGTGGGGCCGATACAGTTTCGGATAGTTAATAAAGTAGTGGTTGCAACACTTACATATAAAATGTAAAAAATTGCATGAAACTTAAAAATTTTTTAAGAAAAAAGGGTTTGTCTTTTCTTTTTTTTTCATATACAATAAGATACGGTAGACTGTAAAAGAAACAGGAAGGGTAGAAACAGATATGAAAAAAAGAAGAAAGAAAAACAATGCAAAATGGATTTTTCTCTGTGCGTTTTCTCTTGTAGTGGTGGTTCTTGCCATTGTTGGAGTGACTGGTGCGATGAAACATTCTGCAGAGGAAAAGAAGCAGACGGTAGAGAAAGAGGACACATCCGATACGAAAGAGGCAAAAGAGGATATATCTGAAAAAAGCGAGACATCGGATGCCACAGAGTCGAAGGATCTCTCTGATGTGTCGGATACAGAAGAAGCAGCCGGAGATGAGCAGGAGGCATTTTCCCTGGAAGATTTAGATAATCCGGATGGATTTGATACGCGACCGGCGGAAAACGGATTTGTACTGAACAATTCGCCGATTGATTTCAGTGCCTTAGATACCACGACACTTGACTGGGGACAAGGCGGAGATAAAGATGAGTATAATCGTCCGGCAGGTTGTCTGCAGTATCAGGAAAAATACGGAAAGTATAATGCGAGCTTTATCGTAGATGATCCGGAAAAGAAGTATATCTATCTGACATTTGATGAAGGATATGAATACGGATGTTCGCCGGCGATTCTCGATACGTTAAAAGAAAAAAATGTACCTGCCGTCTTTTTTGTCACAAAGCCGTATGCTGAGCAGGAACCGGAGCTGGTACAGCGTATGATCGATGAAGGTCACGAACTTGGAAATCATAGCGTGACACATCCGGCAGCCGGCCTTCCGTCCGAGACAACCGATCAGCAGAAAGATGAGGTCATGGTAAATCATCAGTATATCAAAGACAATTTTGATTATGATATGCACCTGTTCCGTTATCCGGCTGGAAAGTTCAGTGAGCAGTCACTGGCAATTTTAAACAACTGTAATTATAAAACGGTGTTCTGGAGCTTTGCTTATCTGGATTATGATGTGAATAATCAGCCGGATCCCGCACAGAGCTTACAGAAGATCATGGATAATCTGCATCCGGGTGCAATTTATCTGTTACATGCCGAGTCACAGACAAACACCCAGATTTTGGGAGAGTTTATCGATCAGGCACGGGCACAGGGATACGAATTTAAACTATTCGAATAAAAAAAGAGTAGACACGAAAAACATCTCAACCGTCCGGTTCCAATACAAAGTTTCCGGGATTCTGGCAGGCACAGACCACAGGGGCGGCATCTTCCAGTGAGGCTTTGACAGAAATGATAGTAAGTTTTGACGGGCAGTTTTGCAATGCCTTTGCTGTTTTTTGATTGTTGAACAAACGGTGCATTTTGTACGCCCGGAAAAGAATCTGCTTTTGATTCTTAGCCGGGCGGACAGGATGTGCCGTTTGTCCAACCTTCAAAAAACAGCAAAAATAAAGCATTGCAGAACTGCCCGTCAAAACTTACTTCATTTCTGTCTGGCCACACTGGAAGATGCCGCCCCTGTGGTCT
>JBJENW010000095.1:9451-19205 GCA_051880395.1 Lachnospiraceae bacterium
CAAAACTTACTTCATTTCTGTCTGGCCACACTGGAAGATGCCGCCCCTGTGGTCTGTGCCTGCCAGAATCCCGGAAACGTCCGTATAGGTCCGAAGGCTGAGATCTGTTTCTTCAGGCCTTTTTCTATTCTCCTAAGTAGGCAGTGCGGATCGCCGGGTCATTTAATAGAGTCTTTGCATTTCCTTCCATAACGATCGATCCTGTTTCTAATACATAGGCACGGTCGGCAATCGAGAGCGCTTTTTTTGCATTCTGTTCCACCAGAAGAACGGTGGTACCGCTCGCAGAAATATCCTGAATGATGGAAAAAATTTCTTCTACCAGAATCGGAGAAAGTCCCATTGACGGTTCATCCATCAGGACGATCTTCGGTTTGCTCATCAGTGCGCGGCCCATCGCGAGCATCTGTTGCTCACCACCACTTAAGGTACCGGCAAGCTGATGCTTTCGCTCTTTCAGACGAGGAAAGCGTTTGTATACATGTTCCAGTGTTTCAGCGATCTCTGCCTTATCGGAGCGTGTATAAGCACCTAATTTCAGATTTTCATAGACCGAAAGCTGTGCAAATACGCGTCGTCCCTCCGGTACATGGGCCATTCCCATAGAGACGATCTTATGTCCCGGAATCTTTGTGATATCGGTTCCTTCAAACAGGATACTTCCGCTTTTCGGGGAAAGCATACCTGTGATCGTCTGAAGGGTGGTTGTTTTTCCTGCACCGTTTGCGCCGATCAGGGCGATGACTTCCCCTTCCTTGACTTCAAAGGAAATGCCCTTTAACGCCTGAATGACACCGTAATAGACCGAAATATCTTTTATTTCAAGCATAGCCATACATCCATTCCTCCTATTCTCCAAGATATGCTTTGATCACCTGCGGATCGTGCAGAACATCAGCTGTGTTACCTTGTGCAAGTTCCTGACCAAAGTTTAATACGGTCAGCTTTTCACAGATACCGGAAACCAGTTTCATGTCATGTTCGATCAAAAGAATCGTCATATGGAATTGATCCCGTACAAAGTGGATGGTATCCATCAATTCTGACGTTTCGTTTGGATTCATACCCGCAGCTGGTTCATCTAAAAGCAGCAGTTTCGGCTTTGTGGCAAGTGCGCGTGCAATTTCGAGTTTTCGCTGCTTACCATAAGGAAGATTGGAAGCTTTGAAAGAGGCCTCGTTGTCGAGATCAAATACATGTAACAGTTCCATTGCTTTTTCATTCATTTCCTTTTCTACCCGGTGGTACTTCGGAAGCCGCAGAATACCGGTCAGAGTCGAGTAGGACATCTGGTTGTGCAGACCGACTTTGACATTGTCTAACACACTCATATCGGCGAATAGCCGGATATTCTGGAATGTCCGGGCGATGCCGGCTCTGTTGATATCGATCGTTCGTTTTCCGGTGATGTTGACACCATCGAGAAGAATGGAGCCGTCTGTCGGTTTGTAGACACCGGTGAGCATATTAAAAACAGTTGTTTTCCCGGCACCGTTCGGCCCGATCAGGCCATACAGCTCGCCCTGTTCAATTTTTAGGGATAACCCGTCTACAGCGCGCAGACCGCCGAACGAAATGCCGAGATCTTTTACTTCTAAAATTGCCATCGTCTACACCTCCTTCTTCGGTTTTTTGAACCATTTTGCTTTGAGTTCCGGCAGTTTTGTCTGACGCCAGCGAATCGCGGCAGGTGCCCAGTTGAAAAGCATCATGGCGATCAACAGGACGGCATAGATCAACATTCGATAATTGGACATTCCACGCAAAAGCTCCGGCAAAAGTGTCAGGACAACTGCGGAAATGATGGAACCGCGGAAATTTCCGAGGCCGCCTAATACCACAAATACCAAAAACAGGATTGACAGGTTAAAGTCGAATTTTACTGCTGTCATGGAGGCAAGATAGTGCGAATAAAGGACACCCGCAACACCTGCAATGGCGGCAGAGATCGTAAATGCGATCATTTTAAAACGTGTGATGTCGATACCGACGGATTCGGCAGCGATGCGGTTATCACGAATTGCCATGATCGCACGGCCGGAACGCGAGTTGACGAGGAATGTCACAATGATAAGTGTCAAAAGCAGCAGGATCATACCGATCGTAAATGTGGAAACATGTGGTGTACCGGTAATTCCTTTGGCACCGTCAATGAGCATGGTACCGGTTTCATCCATTTTTAAATGCTTATCGGATAGCAGTGCAATATGTAGTCCACTTTGATCTTTTCCCACATATAGGACGTTGATGATACCTTTGATGATCTCACCGAACGCCAGTGTTACGATCGCCAGATAATCTCCGTTTAATCGAAGAACCGGAATACCGACTAAAAATCCAGCCAGAGCTGCAGCTGCGGTACCGATCAAAAGAGCAAAGAAAAACCGTAGCTCTACTGACGGGATCGCGGTTGCAGTTGCCTGTGTAAAGACAGCGCTGACAAAGGCTCCCACAGACATAAATCCGGCATGTCCGAGGCTCAGTTCACCCAGGTATCCGACGCAGAGGTTTAAGGCAACAGCAACAATTGAGTAAATACACAATTGTATGAGCAGATTGGTAAAGGAATACGACAGGCTGCCGGTTGCCGAAAGAATCATTAATACAATATAAAGAACGATCAGACCGCCCATGGTCTGCAGCAGATTTCGCGTCGGTTTCAAAAGACGTGGACGCGTCTGCGAGGTTGTTTGTTTATTTTTCATGGTCAGCACCTACACTTTCTCACGGATCTGTTTGCCTAAAAGACCGGTCGGTTTGATCAAAAGGACCAGAATCAGCACGGCAAATACGATGGCGTTTGATAACTGGGAAGAAATATAGGCACTTGCAAGTGTTTCGATGATTCCCAGCAAAAGTCCGCCGATAAAGGCACCCGGAATAGAACCGATTCCACCGAAGACAGCAGCTGTAAAGGCCTTGATTCCCGGCAGAGCACCCGTATACGGATTCAGCGCGTGATACTGGGAGCAGAGCAGTACACCGGCAATGGCTGCAAGTCCCGAGCCGATGGCAAATGTCAGAGAAATGGTCGCGTTGACATTCACTCCCATCAGCTGGGCGGCTGCTTTATCTTCGGATACAGCGAGCATGGCCTGTCCGGATTTTGTTTTTTTTACGAATGTCATCAGTCCGATCATGATGATGATACAGGAGACGATGGCGACAACGATGGTTCCGGAAATTTTTAACTCTCCGCCAGCCAGAGACAAACTGCCCAGATTGATGACATCCGGGAAAGATTTCGTATCTGCGCCAAATAAAAGCAGAGCAGCGTTTTCTAATAAGTAACTGACACCGATCGCGGTGATCAGTACGGCGAGTGAGGTTGCGTGCCGCAGCGGTTTATAGGCAATTTTTTCTACGATAATACCGAGTGCGGTGCATACGACCACGGATAGCAGAATGCTGGCGAGCGGTGGCAGACCATAACTTCCGACTGCATAAAAGACTACATAGCTTCCGACCATGATAACATCGCCGTGAGCGAAATTCAACATTTTTGCGATGCCGTATACCATGGTATATCCAAGAGCCATGATAGCATAGATGCTGCCAAGACTGATACCCGAGATCAGATAGGATATAAAACTCATAGGAATCTCTCCTTTTTTTTCTACTATTTAAGGAAAGGGCTTTGCATATGCAAGAGCCCTTTCGGTGTTTCTGTCTGAAACTGATGTTCAATCTTACATTCCGGTGTATTCTCCGTCCTTGATGACAACTGCGATCGGAGTTTTGCTGATTTCACCGGAAGCGGACCATGTCATACCAGAACCGGTCAATCCATCAATAGAGATGTTCTGGACGGCATCGCACAGCGGCTGTTTCATGTCTGCTGCTGCGGCATCCGGTTTGACACCGGCTTTTTCGATGGCTGCTTTGATGGCATAGATGGAATCGTATGCGTCAGCGGCAAACTGATTCGGGGTGTCATTGTATTTTTCCTGATAGGTTTCTGTGAACTTTTTACTTTCTTCGTTTGCTGTGGTGGAGAATGGTGTGATCAAAATCACGCCCTCAGCCAGCGATTTGTCAAATCCTTCTACGGAAAGCAGACCGTCTAAGCCGTCGCATCCGACAAAGGTTGGATGATAGTCCATGGAATCTGCCTGCTGTAAGATAGCAGCTGCTTCCTTATAATAAATCGGAAGAAAGACCAGTTCGGCTTTGGCGTCTTTGGCCTTTTGAAGCTGTGTGGAAAAATCCGTTTTTGTGTCGGAAGTAAAGGCTGTTTCGGATACAATAGATAATCCTTTATTGCCTGCTTCCTCGACAAATGCTTTTTCGATACCGGAAGAATATACATCCGAACTGTCATAAATGATGGCAATGTTATCGCCGACCTGATTGTCTGCGATGTAATCGGCATCTGCGACACCCTGGTTCGGGTCTGTAAAGCAGACCTGGAAGACATTGTCCCCTTTGATGACATCTGTGGAAGAAGCACTCGGAGTGATCTGGAACATATTATCGGATCCGGTCTCACTTGCAACCGCTACACAAGGTGCACTCGTTACAGTGCCCATTAATACCTGCATTCCCCAGTCTTTTAAGGTGTTGTACGCATTGACGGATTTTTCCGGGTCATTCTGATCATCCTCGAATTTGTAAGCAATTTTTGCGCCGTTGATTCCCCCAGCAGCGTTGATTTCATCCACTGCGATCTGTGCGCCATTCTGGACGGCTGTTCCATAAATCGCCGCATCGCCAGTCACCGGTCCGATTCCACCGATATAAAAGGTATTATCGTCTCTCTTTGAAGAATTGCCACATCCGGCAAATGCCGACACCGCGAGTGCAGAAACAAGCAGCGCACTGATAAGTCTTTTTCTTTTTTTCATTAAAAACTCCTCCTTTATGTAAATTTATATCTAAAGTCCGAAAAAGGCATTCTTTTCTCAAAAGAACACCTTTATTCTTCGTCTATTCTACTACTTATCAGAAAACATTGCAAGCAAAACATCTCAACTGGCACGGTAAACGCAAGCTTTTTTGTATGCATACGCACTTACGCTTTATATGAGTGTAAGTGTTGCAACCACTACTTTATCGGCCACCCGAAACGGTATCGACTCCACCACTCTTTGGGGGTGGTTGGGCGAAACAGATCTCAGCCTGGGGATTCCTTTACGGACGTTTCCGGGATTCGGACAGGCGCAGAACACGGGGGGGCATCTTACAGAGTGGCTAGACAGAAATGAAGTAAGTTTTCGACGGGCAGTTCTGCGATGCTTTATTTTTGCTGTTTTTTGGAGGTTGAACAACCGGCACATCCTGTTCGCCCGGCTAAGAATCAAAGACGGATTCTTTTCCGGGCGAACAGGATGCACCGGTTGTTCAACGGTCAAAAAACAGCAAAGGCATCGCAGAACTGCCCTTCCAAACTCGACTTCATTTCTGTCAAGTCCTTCTGGAAGCAGCCGCCCCGTTACCCTACCCAGCCAAATTTCGGAAACGTCCGTACAGGAATCCCCAAAGTTGAGATAGTTTTCGGCAGGATGAAAGAGCGCTTGCAAAATGTGTGAGAAAAACGTAAAATAGTGGATATGTAAAATCAGAGAAAGGGGTGGCGGCAATGCAGAGTTTATTGATTTCTTATATTTCGCAGGATTGGCATATGGTAAAAGAATATCTTCACAGTGGAATCATAGTGGGAATCGGCGCATGGCTGTGTTATATGACATATTCCATTTGCTTCTATAAAAAAGCGCGCTTTCCAAAAAGCATTGTGTTTTATTTTTTTGCGGTATATGTCCATGTCCTGTATCGGCTGACACTTCTGTCAAGGCCTCCGGGGTCGCGGACAAGTGTGGCATTGAAACTTTTTGCCACATTCACAGGGGATCTGCGCGGTATGATGTATGTCGTGGAAAATGTGCTGATGTTTGTACCGCTTGGAATTCTCTTGCCAATCATCTGGGAGAAACAAAGGAAAGGATATGTCCTGCTCTTGACCGCGTTTTTTAGTTCGGTTGCGATTGAAGTGACACAGTTTTTGACACAGCGCGGTTACTGTCAGACAGATGATGTCATGACAAATACCATAGGGGCAGGAATCGGGTTTTTGATTTTTCAGATTGGAAGATATGGGAATCTTTCTTTACAAAAATGTTGGGAATGCAGGGAACCAGCTTCGAGTGAAAATGTTTCCGGCAGAAAAAAATAGAAAAGGGGATTTATAGAATGAAAGAGCAATTGACACAAAAAGATGTAGAAAAGATCAAAGAGGAGATCGAATACCGAAAACTTGTTGTGCGAAAAGAGGCACTAGAAGCAGTGAAAGAGGCGCGTGCGCAGGGTGATTTAAGCGAAAACTTTGAATATCACGCAGCAAAAAAAGATAAAAATCAAAACGAGAGCCGAATCCGTTATTTAGAGCGCATGATCAAAAATGCAACCATTATCTCGGATGAGTCAAAAGACGATGAAGTTGGTTTAAATACGATCGTAGATGTGTATATCGAGGATGATGACGAGGTAGAAACGTATAAGATCGTGACATCTGTCCGCGGAAATTCCCTGGAAGGGCGTATTAGCATTGAATCCCCGCTGGGAAAAGCGGTATTGGGCCATAAAGTGGGAGATACTGTGACAGTAAAAGTGAATGAGGATGTGCAGTATGATGTGACGATTCGGGCGATTCGAAAAACCGAAGATGATGATAGTGACTCTATTCGAAAATTTTAAGAAAGAAAAAGCCGGCGCTTCACAGTGAATCTGTGAGGCGCCGGTCTTTTTTATCCATTAAGAGAAATATTATTTAATCTTAATGTATTCTGCAGCTGCATAACCTTTGATGGTCTTACCGCTGTAGAAAGAAATGTGATACCATTTTCTTCCGTCTCCGTTTTTGGTACCAAGGATATTTACTTTTGTACCCTTTGGAATGGAACGGATTACGCTTGCTTTCATAGAAGCAGCTGTCCGCACATTCAGACGGGAAGCAGTAACAACACCTGTTTTTCCGGTCGTAGGAGTTGCGGAAGAGCCGCTGCCGATCAGGTCAGAACGGATGTAACCTTTGTATGTAGTTCCGTTTACAGTCGCAGATACATGATACCATGCGGTTCCGGATCCATCCTGAGTGGTTGCAGTGATCGTCACAAGTGTATTGTTCGGGATAGTTGTTACGATGCCGAAGTTTGTGCCTGCGTGTTTCCGGATTCTTACATTTGCTTTCGAACGACCGCTTCTTGAAGAAGTGTTTTTAGTTGCAGCAGTCAAAATGCTAGAGAAGCTGCCGCGTTTTACGCCGTATGCCGTGTTTGCATAAGAGCGTACTTTGTAATAGTATTCTCTTCCAGCAGAAAGATTACGGTTGCAGAAAGAGGTGTTTCCACTGTAAACCGTGGAGATACGGCTGTAGCTGCCGTTATAAGCGCTTGAACGGTAGATTTCATATCCGCTGACGCCAGACTGTGCGTTCCAGGAAATGTTAATACTGCTTGTGGTCGTGCTGCCGCGTTTTAAGCCGGTGACTTTTCCGACGGATTGAGCGGTAACTGCGGCAGATGTTGCTTGCGGCATTCCTACTAAAACCATAATGGCACAGAGAATACCCACAAAAATCTTTTTTGTCTTCATGATGTCTTGACTCCCTTTCTTTTTTCATAATAAAATAATGTTGTCAATATTTACTTTAATCATTTCTGTCGATTACGTCAACAAAAAAAACGCAAATTTAAGATTTTCTTAAACATTTTTTGCAGAAAAATCTAATTTTTTGTAAAAATTAGTCGATAGAAGTGCGCGTTTTTTGATTCAAGCAGGAAATAACTGCATTCAAGCAAAATCCGTTGCATTTGTGCAGAAAGTAGCGTATGGTATGCATAAAGGAGGGATGCGTATGGCAGTGATTTTTTGGTTGGTACTTCTGATCGTACTGCTATTGATTGAGATCATCACAGTGGGTCTCACAACAATCTGGTTTGCCGGCGGTGCACTGGCTGCTGTACTGGTATGTGCAGTCGGCGGAAATGAAGTGGTACAGTTTCTCGTCTTCTTGACTGTTTCGCTGCTGCTGCTATTTTTCACAAGACCGGTGGCAGTCAAATATATCAACAGAAACAGGGAAAAGACGAATTATGAAGGAATCATAGGCAAAGAAGTACGAATCACACAGCGCGTAGAGAATCGAAACAACACTGGAAAAGCCATGCTTGGCGGACAGGAATGGACGGTCCGTAGTGAAATGGAAGATCTGGTTTTAGAACCGGGCAGCATTGCAAAAGTCGTTCGTATCGAAGGCGTAAAACTGATTGTAAAGAAAGAGGAGGATTAGAAGAAATGGGAGTTGCAGGAGTGTTAGGAATTGTTTTGTTAGTGATCGTTTTGATCGTATTGGCAAATTGTGTAAAAATCGTGCCGCAGGCACACGCAATGGTAATTGAACGGTTAGGTGCATATCAGGGTACCTGGGATGTCGGAATGCATTTTAAAGTGCCGATCATCGACCGTGTGGCAAAAAAAGTGGTCTTAAAAGAGCAGGTAGTTGATTTCCCGCCACAGCCGGTGATCACAAAGGATAATGTAACGATGCAGATCGATACGGTTGTGTATTATCAGATCACAGACCCGAAGCTGTATGTATATGGAGTGGAAAATCCGATCATGGCGATTGAAAATCTGACCGCTACGACGCTTCGAAATATCATCGGTGACTTGGAATTAGACCAGACACTGACATCGAGAGAGACAATCAATACCCACATGCGTTCGGCGCTGGATGAAGCGACAGATCCATGGGGAATCAAAGTAAACCGCGTCGAACTGAAAAACATCACACCGCCGAGAGAAATTCAGGATGCGATGGAAAAACAGATGAAAGCAGAGCGTGAGCGTCGTGAGTCCATCTTAAGAGCTGAAGGTGAGAAGAAATCCACGATTCTGGTAGCCGAAGGTAAAAAAGAATCTGCGATTCTGGATGCCGAAGCAGAAAAACAGGCAGCGATCTTACGTGCGGAGGCAACCAAAGAGGCAACCGTAAAAGAAGCCGAAGGTAAAGCAGAAGCTATCCGTCAGGTACAGCAGGCATATGCAGATGGAATCCGTTACATCAAAGAAGCACAGCCGGATCAGAGTGTCCTTACGATCAAGAGCTTAGAGGCATTTGAAAAAGCCGCAGACGGAAAAGCAACAAAGATCATTATTCCGTCCGAGATTCAGGGAATTGCCGGTCTGACAAAATCCGTGGTAGAAGTTGCAAAGGATATACCGGAAGAAAAATAAATGAAAGGGTGGCGGCCACTACGTTTTGGTTTCCCGAAACCGTATTGGCTCCACGGACGTTTCTAGTATCCGACAGGAAACAAGGAGCGGGGCAGCTGAAACAAACGTGGCTAGACAGAAATGAAGTCGAGTTTCGGCTGGGTGGATTTGCGATGCTTTATATTTGCTGTCTTTCGAAGGTCGGACAGTCTGCACGGAACTGTATGCCAGAGCCAGAATCAAAACCGGATTCTTTCTCTGACATACAGTTCCGCACAGCCTTTCCGCCGAACGAAAGACAGCAAAGGCATCACAAATCCACCCAGCCGAACTCACTATCATTTCTGTCGAAGCCACGTTTGTTTCAGCTGCCCCGCTCCTTGTTCCCTGCCGGATACTAGAAACTGTGTATCGGAGACGGTAGGCTAAGATCTGTTTCCTGGGTGAAAAATGTTGCAGACGAAACGTATTCGGAAATTTATAAAAATATTGTAACTGTTCAGTACCTCTGTTTAAGGCAAATTAATTCTTTGGTCAAAACGGA
>JBJENW010000096.1:0-3301 GCA_051880395.1 Lachnospiraceae bacterium
AAAAACATGTTGCAGAGGAAGAAATTTTGAGTGATGATTTAAAATGAAAAAGTAGTTTGCTATAACATAAAACTATGGCGAACTGCTTTTTTTATGTATTTTTCAAATTCCGACCGATACGATATACTAAGTGGCGTGAAAGGTTAAAAGTCATGTACAATTGGAATCTCTTACATTTAAAATGAGTGAAAGGGGAGGTTCTGGGAGTACATAGGAATTGATCGGAGGAAAACAGAAATGAAAAGTGCAGTAATTGGATTTCCGCGTGTGGGAAAATTAAGAGAGTTAAAATTTGCATCAGAAAAATATTTTCGTGGGGAAATAAACGCAGAAGCGCTGCAACAGACAGCGGCGGATTTAAGAAAAGAGCATTGGAATTTTCAGAAAGAGGCTGGAATTGATTTTATCAGCAGTAATGATTTTTCTTTTTATGATGGGATGCTTGATACGGCTGTTTTGCTGAATGCAGTGCCAAAAGCATATAAAGAGTTAGAACTCAATGATTTAGATACTTATTTTGCAATGGCCAGAGGATACCAGGGAGAGGCCGGAGACGTGAAAGCGTTGGCAATGAAAAAATGGTTTAACACAAACTATCATTATATGGTACCACAGCTTTCGGATGATACGGTTTTAAAAGTGGCATCAACAAAGATTTTTGATGAATATCAGGAAGCAGACGCGCAGGGAATACAGACGAAACCAGTCGTTGTCGGACCATTTACATTTTTAAAATTAGCGACCTATGAAGGAACAAGAAGAGCAGAGGATTTTTCAGAAGAAATAGCAGACGCATATATAGAAATTCTTGAGAAACTTGTATCGCTCGGTGCAGAATGGATACAAATCGATGAACCGTACCTGGTTACCGATTTAAATAAAGAAGAGATTGCACTTTTTGAAAAAATATATCAGAAGATTTTATCAAAAAAAGGAGCGGCAAAAGTGTTGTTGCAGACCTATTTTGGGGATATTCGTGATTGCTACAGGGAAGTTGTCAATTTGCCGTTTGACGGAATCGGGTTGGATTTTAAAGAAGGAAAACAGACACTTTCTTTATTAAAACAGAATGCTTTTCCAAAAGAGAAAGTGTTGTTTGCCGGATTGGTAAATGGAAAGAATATCTGGAAAGCGGACTACGCACAGATTTTGTCTCAGCTAAAAGAAATCAGAGCGGTTGCCGATGATGTGGTTCTTTCCACATCCTGTTCCCTGTTACATGTTCCGTATACATTGGAAAATGAGAAGAATTTAGATACGGAAGTGAAAAAACATTTTGCTTTTGCAAAAGAAAAATTGGTGGAATTAAGTGAGCTTGCTGCATTGGCGGAAGAAAAATCAATGGAAGCAGATGCACGCTATCAGGCAAACAGAGCAGTGTTTGCTGAAACCAGAAAACATTTGGATGAAGAGGTACAAAAACAGGTAGACGCACTGACTGAGGAAGATTTTGTCCGTCTTCCAAAACGAAGTGAACGGGAGCAAATACAGAAAGAGGAATTGAAACTTCCATTATTTCCGACAACGACAATCGGCTCATTTCCACAAACGGCTGAAGTGAAAAGAAATCGCAGCCGCTATAGAAAAGGCGAGATTGATAAAAAAGCATACGATGAGCAGGTGTTTGCGTTTATTCGAGAATGTGTTGCATTACAGGAAGAAATTGGAATTGATGTATTAGTGCATGGCGAATATGAACGAAATGACATGGTAGAATTTTTTGGAGAAAATCTTGCAGGCTATGTTTTTACCGAAAAAGCCTGGGTACAGTCCTATGGAACCCGATGTGTAAAACCGCCGATCATTTTTGGTGATGTGAAACGAACAAGACCGATCACGGTTGAATATTCTGCCTATGCGCAAAGCTTGACAGAAAAACCGATGAAAGGAATGTTGACCGGTCCGGTGACGATCTTAAACTGGTCTTTCCCAAGAGAAGATATTTCTTTAAAAGAAATGGCATTCCAAATCGGTATTGCGATTCGTGATGAAGTATTGGATTTGGAAAAAGCGGGAATTCATGTGATCCAGATTGACGAAGCAGCGCTGAAAGAAAAATTGCCGATTCGTCGAGATGAGTGGTACAGCGAATATCTCGACTGGGCGATCCCGGCATTTCGATTATGCCACAGCAAGGTAAAACCTCAAACACAGATTCATACGCATATGTGCTACAGTGAATTTAATGAAATCATTCATGATATTGATAACATGGATGCAGATGTCATTTCCTTTGAGGCATCCCGTTCAAGTTTAACGATCTTAGATGCACTGCAGAAAAATCAATTTGAAACAGAAGTCGGACCGGGCGTGTATGATATCCATTCTCCACGTGTGCCGTCTGTGGAAGAAATTGTAGAAGCACTGGAAAAAATGTTGAAAAAGCTTCCAAAAGAAAAGCTCTGGGTAAATCCGGATTGTGGATTAAAGACACGCGGAACAAAAGAAACGACAGCAAGTCTGAAAAATCTGCAGAAGGCAGCGGAAATTTTACGCGGAAGACAAAAATAAGGTTGACAAGCGCTTTTTCTTCTGATATTATTCATATATAACATATGTAAATAGTATGAAATATAAGATTGAGATAGAAAGAAGGAGCGATTATGAAGGAAATTTTATGCTTTGGAGATTCCAATACATTTGGCCTTGTACCGGGGAAAAAACAGAGATATGAGAGAGGGGTTCGTTGGACTTCGCGGTTGGAAGAGGCCTTAGAGCCATATGGATATCGTGTGGCAGAGGAAGGGCTGTGCGGACGAACCAGTAAATTTGATGATGCAGCCAGACCTGGCAGAAACGGCATAAAAGTATTGCCGTTTCTGCTGGAAACGCACCAGCCATTGGACCGCGTCATTGTGATGCTTGGAACAAACGACTGTAAGAGCGCGTATCATGCGACGGCAGAAGACATCGGACATGGAATCGAAGCTTTGCTAGAGCAGATTCGTCAGGCAAATCCAAGCATAAAAATTCTTCTGATTTCTCCAATATGGTTGGCAGATGGTGTAGGGGAAGAAGGCTTTGACCCGGAATTTGATGAAAATTCAGTTGCAGTATCACATCAGTTAAAAGGTGTTTATCAGAGAATTGCCAGACGTTATCACGCAGATTTTCTGGCAGCTTCAGATTATGTACAGCCAAGCCAGGCCGACCGTGAGCACATGGATGCGGCCGCACACCGGATTTTTGCAGAAGTCGTACAAAAAAAAGTACTAGAGAGCGACGTTTTTTTTTCGAAGAAAGCCGTATGAGGTGAAATATTTGCACCTTTACGTTTTATATGGGTGTAAGTCTTTGCGGG
>JBJENW010000097.1:0-19097 GCA_051880395.1 Lachnospiraceae bacterium
TTGATTCTTACTTGCGCGTACAATTTTGTGCAGACTGTCCGACATTCGAAAAACAACAAAAATAAAGCATCCCAATCCCACCCGTCCGAACTCGACTTCATTTCTGCCTAGCCACTTTTGAACCAGCCGCCTCTGTATTCTCTACCATCCGAATGCCGGAAACGTCCGCACAAAAAGGGATCATGCGATGAAAATCGCATGATCCCCCTTTGAAAATTCTGCTGTCTATTTTATGCAAATCTTCCGCAGCAGTTTTTGTATTTTTTACCGCTTCCGCATGGACACGGATCATTCGGATAAATTTTCGCAGACTGACGTTTTTTCGGTGCATTCGGCGTCGAATCATCTTTGTTCGTTCCGGTTACTTTTGCAACCTGCTCACGCTCTACTTTCTGTTCAATGCTGACATGGAACAACGTCTTTACTGTATCCTCTTGGATGTTGCTGATCATGTTGTCAAACATATCAAATCCAGCCATCTTGTATTCGACTAACGGATCACGCTGTCCATATGCCTGCAAACCGATTCCCTGACGGAGCTGATCCATATCATCAATATGATCCATCCATTTATTATCAATAACTTTTAACAATACGACACGCTCCAACTCGCGGAATGCTTCCGGTTCCGGAAATTCCGTTTCTTTTGTCTCGTACAGTTTCACCGCTTCTTCTTTCAGAGCCTGTTTTAATTCTTTGACATTCTTATACTTCTCAGCATCGGATTCCTCTAATGGTTTCAGTGGAATGATCGGCAGTAAGATCTGATTCAATTCTGCCAAATTCCACTCGTCATTCGGGATATCACTCGAAATCACTGTATCAACACAATCCTCGACACGATCCGTGATCATCTTGTAGATGGCGTCACGCATATTTTCACCATCTAACACACGACGTCTCTCATCATAAATGATCTCACGCTGATCATTCGAAACCTGATCGTACTCTAACAGATTTTTACGAATACCAAAGTTATTTCCTTCAATCTTCTTCTGCGCTTTTTCAATCGCACTCGTCAAAGATTTATGTGTGATCGGTTCATCTTCCGGCACACCAAGTGCATTAAACATGCTCATCAGTTTCTCAGAACCAAACAAACGCATCAGATCATCTTCCAGAGAAATATAAAACTGGGATTCTCCCGGATCACCCTGACGTCCGGAACGACCACGCAACTGATTGTCGATTCGTCTGGATTCATGACGTTCTGTACCAATGATCTTCAAACCGCCCGCTTCTTTTGCTTCCTCATCCAACTTAATATCCGTACCTCGACCAGCCATGTTCGTTGCGATCGTAACCGCCCCATGCTGTCCTGCCTGAGATACGATCTCAGCCTCTTGTTCATGATACTTTGCATTCAAGACATTATGCTTGATTCCGCGGCGTTTTAACATCCCACTGATTTCTTCCGAAGTATCAATATTGATCGTACCAACCAGTACTGGCTGACCTTTTCTGTGTGATTCTGCTACTGCATCTACAACCGCACGATATTTTTCTCGTTTTGTCTTATAAACAATATCTTCTTTATCGTCACGGATCACCGGCTTATTTGTCGGAATCGCAACAACATCCATATTATAAATATCACGGAATTCTTTTTCTTCCGTCAATGCGGTACCGGTCATACCTGCTTTCTTTTCAAATTTATTAAAGAAGTTCTGGAATGTGATCGTTGCAAGTGTTTTACTCTCTCTCTTTACTTTTACATGCTCTTTTGCCTCAATCGCCTGATGAAGGCCATCGGAATACCGACGTCCCGGCATAATACGTCCGGTAAACTCATCAACGATCATTACCTGGTCATCCTGAACGACATAATCCTGGTCACGGAACATCAGATTATGTGCACGCAGTGCCAAAATGACATTGTGCTGAATCTCCAGGTTTTCCGCGTCTGCCAGATTATCAATTTTAAAGAACTGCTCTACTTTCTTCACACCCTGGCTGGTCAGGTTTACAACTTTATCCTTTTCATTTACAATGAAATCGCCGTCCTCTTCCTGCACCACGCCCATGATGGCATCCATTTTTGTATATTCCGGCAGATCTTTACCACGTACCATCTGCTGTGCCAGAATGTCACACGCTTCATACAGTTTCGTAGATTTACTGCTCTGTCCGGAAATAATCAACGGTGTTCTCGCCTCATCGATCAAAACGGAATCGACCTCATCGATAATAACATAGTGCAACCCGCGCTGTACCAGCTGTTCTTTATAAATGACCATGTTATCACGCAGATAGTCAAATCCAAGCTCATTATTTGTAATATATGTAATATCACAAGCGTACTGTTCCTGACGCTCCTTGCTGTCCATAGAGTTCAATACAACACCGACTTTTAATCCCAGGAATTCATGAACCTGTCCCATCTGCTCGGCATCACGCTTTGCCAGATAATCATTGACCGTTACGATATAAACCCCTTTTTCCTCTAACGCATTTAAATACGCCGGCATGGTAGAAACCAATGTTTTACCTTCACCGGTTTTCATCTCAGCGATTCGTCCCTGATGCAGGATAATACCACCGATCACCTGTACGCGATATGGCTCCATGCCAAGCACACGACGTGCTGCTTCTCTTACTACGGCAAATGCTTCTGGAAGTAAATCATCCAGAGTAGCCCCCTCTTTTAGCCGTTTTTTAAATTCCTTTGTTTTTGCTTTTAAGTCTTCATCCGAAAGTTCCATCATAGCCGGACGTAAATCCTCAATTTTTTTCACCAGAGGATTGATTCGTTTAACTTCGCGTTCGCTATGTGTTCCGAATACTTTTTCTATAACTCCCATACGATGCTCCTATCATTTTACTTCTTGACTTTTTTTGTAAAGAAAACTCTACTTCTTTACACGACTGTTTTATATTGTACCACTTTTTCTGTCATGAAACAATATAAAATCACATGAACGTTTTGTAAATTTTTTGTGAAATAGGTGCAATCCACACTAAAATGTGCTAGTATTGCTTTAAAAAGGAGGATTATTTATGCATTACATTTACAAAACACATGGCACTTGTTCGACACAGATTGCCTTGGATATTGAAGGAGATACCGTTCACAATGTCGTTTTCACCGGCGGCTGCAACGGAAATCTGCAGGCAATTCCGAAGCTGGTGGAAGGTTTAACCGTCTCACAGATAGAAGAAAAAATCGGTGGTATTCACTGCAATGGAAGACCGACTTCCTGTGGCGATCAGTTGGCTCGTGCATGTCGCGAAGCCTACAATGCTTCTTTAGCCCAATAATCAACTTTCAAACGATGCGGTGGGCACAGATAAGATCTCTTTCTTAGAGCACCTTTTGCTCAAAAACTTTTTCTGAAAGGCTTAGGTGCGCTAAAAAAACAGCTTATCTGTGCAGGACCGCATTTTTATATATTGAAACCATTGTACATACATTTCGTAATTGCCAGTTGATAGATTATTTTCACTCTAGTTTCTTGTTTTTTATTTTTGTATTATCAGAATATTTTTAAGATTATATCTTTTATTTCTGTTATAATTATATTTTATGTTATTTTTTTAGATTATTTGTTGACAAACTTCTTTTCCAGGTCTATAATAAGACCATAGAAATCAAACAGGGAATCTAAAAGAAAGAGAGGTACAGACCACCGGGATAGTAATTTTTTCTTCATAATCTAAGAAAGAGAGGTACGGACCACCAGAAAGATGAGTGATTTGATTCCGTCTTTTAAGTCAGCAGTACAGAACCGATACCCACACAGGAAACCGTAAAGAAGGTTTAAAATGCAAAATAAAATTTTTTTATTTTCGCTTTGAAAGCAGGGTATGAAAAATGTAACTCGTTGAAACTGAAAGAAGAAAAAGAAAAAAATAAGACAGAAAAGAGGGTAAAGAAATTGGACACAGTGATGTGTAAGAGGAAACGATGAAAAAAAGTGATTAGTTTTTTCATTGTTTCCTCTATTTTTATTTACAGATTCATAATACAGACCAGAAGCCGTTCAAAAGAACAGATTGGTTTCTGCAACAACTCTTTTTCAAAAATCTCCAGATTTTCGTCGGAGTGTTCCATCTCTTTCGCAAACAAATGTCCCACTTCTACAATATCGTCATAAACTTTATTTAACTCTAAAATGATCAGTGTGGAAACGACGGAAAGTTTCATTTTTTCTAAAACTTCCTCATCATAGACTGCTCCGCAAAAATAAATAAAAACAAAATACGTCATCAACTGCTCCCACCAGAGTGCTGTCTCCTGTTGTCCATGAATATGCAGTTTTTCTGTTTCCTTCGACAATATGTTTTTCGCTTTTTGTAAAAGTTTCGGCCATTTCGGATTTAAAACCTCGAAGTTCTCAATTGCAGTAAGAAAGTCCATCATGTATTTTTGCGCGTCTTTTTTTCTATTACAATATGGCTCTAATTTTTTTGCAAAACGCACCTGCGCATTCGGTTTCTCATAGCGCTGCAACAGTTCGTCAATCTCATAAATCGCACCCTTTTTTACACGATTCTGAATATCATGTGCCAATGCCAGTGCCATCGCCATACGAATACGGTAATTTGTCCCACGGTCCTGAACAAGTCGAAAGATCACCTCACGTGCATCTAAAAGTGCCGTATACAAAAAGTAATCAAAGTCTTCATACATTTCGTCTTTTTCATCCTCTGTTGTCACAAAGTCGACACGATTCTCATTCGTAAGAATGATTCGCGCAGCCTCCGGACAGGATAATGTCAGCGATATTTCCCGAAGGTTTTCAAATTCTTCGATATGCCGTGGAAACATCCGACAAGTTTCACACAGACTGTCTTTTCCACATTCTATATAAAGATCGCACAGATTTTTGTCATTTAAAAAGGCACAACGCCCATTGTATATTTCAAACTGTTTCTTATCCCATCGGACCGAATTTTTCAACCGATTTCCAAATCCTCCTTTTACCTGTCTATACTTTTCCAATGATTCATCATCGATATCGATCTCCCATCCGGCACAGCAGGTATCTGTGCATTCCGATGCAATACATTCAAATTTTTCGTAATAATCCGGAACTGTGTATTCCATAATTTCCTCCTTTAAATGTCCTCTCAGAATCTCACAAAATCAGGCACAAAGAGACTCCGATAGAACATGAAATTCTAATTTTTCTTCAAATCCGTCCACTGCTGCTTCGCCTGTTCGCTCATATGATCAAACAGATGTGTTTTTTCCGGCACTGCCGACGTTTGATACGCATCGAGCATTTCCCGGCTTGCCCGTTGGATCTCCTCTTCCAATTCGATTGCTGACATGAGCAGACATCCCTGACCTCGAATGATGATCTGCTCTAATCCATCGGAAGTTGCCACATACACACGATATTTCCGTCCGTTCTCATGTGCAAATTTTTCGATGAACTGATCCGCTGTCTCCGCCTCTTTTGTATAAACCACATGAATATTATGGTAATCCGAAACCTCTGTCTGATGCCCCTGCACACGATACGCATCAAACACAACGATCAACTCACAGTTTCGAATTCCCTGATAGTTACACAATATATCTAACAATTTTCCTCTGGCACTGTCAATATTTTCTTTTGCCAGTTCCTGTAATTTTGGCCACGCAAAAATAATATTGTATCCATCCACCAAAAGATATTCTTTTTGCGGACTACGGCTCACCGAACGCGAAACCGGAGGTGTATCAAAATAATCTTCTTTTCGTCTTTTTCGTTTCTTCCAGGCAGTCCCTTTTTCGTGCTGATTTGCATGCGTCGCCTGTGCCAGAATCCGGTCAACTTCATCCGGTGCCATCCATTCTTCCGGCTCGTAAACCACTTCCTGTGCCGTTTTTTCCTCTACGTGCGTCTCTGCCTGTTCTTGCAGCACGCTTTCCAGATGCATATAAGAAGGCACGTCTCTCCAGTTCACCAGAAATCCTGCCCCATGTGCACAAAACACTGAATCGGGTGTATTTTCCAGATCCCTTGTCGGATCATATGCATACGTTTTTATGACTTCTTCACTATTATGACAGGTTTCATACCCTTTAAGCGTCAGGGATAATCGACCCTCTCCCCTAGTGTAGGCAGCCACCTGCCTCTGATATTCCTGCATCGTTGCAACCGGTGCACTTCCTGTTAAAACTGCCGTCTCACCAATTGTTTCCGGCACATCAAATGTCCCGCACATAGCCTCCACATCGGTCATTGCTCGTCCGATCATCTGTTGCGGCACTTCCAGCCGAAACTGATAATATGGCTCTAACAACACTCTTTCTGCCTGCATCAACCCCTGGCGCACTGCCCGGTATGTCGCCTGACGAAAGTCTCCGCCCTCCGTATGCTTCAAATGGGCCCGTCCAGAGGCCAGTGTGATGCGCACATCCGTCAAAGGTGCTCCTGTCAGAACGCCTCGATGCTCTTTTTCTGCCAGGTGTGTGAGGATCAGACGCTGCCAGTTTTTATCCAGCAGATCCTCGCTGCAGGTAGTCTCCAATTCTATCCCACTTCCTCTCGGAAGCGGTTCCATCAAAAGATGTACTTCTGCATAATGCCGCAGCGGTTCAAAATGTCCGACGCCTTCTACGATGTTCGCAATCGTCTCTTTATATACAATGCTTCCGGTCGAAAATTCCACATCCATCCCAAATCGCTGTTTGCAAAGACTTTTTAGAATTTCTAACTGAATCTCTCCCATCAGTTGTACACGGATCTCTTTTACCTGTTCTTCCCACACGATATGCAGCTGTGGATCCTCTTCTTCAAGCTGCCGCAGTTTCGGCAGCACCTGCGCCGCATCCATTCCTTCCGGCAAGATCATTTGATAGGTCAAAACCGGCTCTAAAAGTGGCAGCATTCCCTCTTGTTCGATTCCAAATCCTTGTCCTGGGCGCGTCGTGGTCAGCCCGGTCACCGCACAGACACAGCCAGCTTCTGCCTCTTTGACTACCTCATAGGATTCTCCGGAATACAAACGGATCTGATTGATCTTTTCTTCCTGTAAAAATGATTTCACAAGAAGTTTTCCACCCGTAATTTTTAGATATGTCAAACGGTTTCCCTGTGCATCCCTCGCAATCTTAAATACACGCGCACCAAATTTTTCTCCGTAATCCACTACCTTTGTATACATATCGAATCCCTGCAAAAATTCTTCGATACCACTACTTTTTAATGCAGAGCCGAAATAAACCGGAAACACTTTTCGCCTCTGAATGGCATCACAGACTGCCTGTGTTTCTAGTCTTCCGCTTTCTAAAAATTGTTCCAGCAGTTGTTCCTCTGACACTGCAACGTTTTCCAGCAGTTCTTCTTTCGGCGCCGTAAAATCCACACAGCTGCTGTCGAGTTGTTCTTGCAATTGTATCAATAACCTGTCTTTGTCTGTTCCTGGCTGATCCATCTTATTGACAAATAAAAAGACCGGTATTCGGTGTTTTTTTAAAAGCCACCACAGTGTTCGGGTATGTCCTTGTACACCGTCCGCGCCACTGATCACCAAAATCGCATAATCCAGCACTTGCAGTGTACGCTCCATCTCAGTAGAAAAATCGACATGTCCCGGTGTATCCAAAAGTGTCACCTCTTTTGACGGCAGGGAAAACAATGCCTGTTTACAAAAAATCGTAATGCCGCGGCTTCGCTCCAACGGATCCGTATCCAGAAACGCATTTTGATCATCCACCCGTCCCATCTTGCGAATTGCACCTGTATGAAATAAAATGCTTTCGGATAATGTCGTTTTTCCGGCATCGACATGTGCCAGAATTCCTGTTACAATTCGGTTCATCCTTCCATTCCTTTCTATACCCGCCGAAGTCCTTTCGGATAATGATTTTTCAATACCCCGTTACTGTATTTTCCCCAGCCGATCGGATACCCGTCTACACAGAGCAGATTCCACCCTTTCACTGCCTCACACGCGATCGCATTTCCGCGCAGATAGGATTCCACCCTCTCGTCTGCCACTTCCAATTCACACACATTTTGCACCTGCTCTTTTTTCAACGCAAGCGCCAGGGCATGGGAAGGCTCAAATCGTTTCTTTTTCACCGTTCCCAAATGTAATCCAGCTCTGAGAATTTTGATTCCTTTTAGTGGCAGGACCTCCGGCATCAGATACAACTGCTCTCCGAATAATACTGGGATTCCTTCCAGTTTTTCCTTTAAAACTTCTTTTTCAAACTCTCGATATAACTGCACGGCTGCTTCCTCTACTTTGGGTAGTTTTTGAGAAAACGCCACCGATGGTGTCTCCCCTGCCTTTTTTAAAACTGCCACATAATGTCCTTCTCCTTTGATCTGATGCGGCCAGAGACGCGCCGTTTTTTTCAATTCCTCTGGTCCGTCCACCCATTCCGGTCTGCCCGGTGAAAAGAATTTCTGTATATCCATTTTTTGCACTTCAAATTCCGGATATGTTTCCAAAAGATAGTTCACGCTTCCTTCATTTTCTTGTGGTGCAAATGTGCAAGTCGAATAGATCAGTCTTCCGCCCGGCCGAAGCATCGTGACTGCCGCATCTAAAATTTCTTTCTGTCTTTCTGCACAGAGTTCTACATTTTGTGTACTCCATTGGATCGCTGCCTGTTCCTCTTTTTTAAACATCCCCTCGCCCGAACATGGTGCATCCACTACGATACAATCAAAAAAATCACAAAAAAATTCTGCCAGTTTCTGTGGTGTTTCATTTGTCACAACAGCATTTCGAATTCCCATTCGCTCGATATTCTGTGATAAGATCTTCGCCCTTGCCGGATGAATCTCATTTGAGACCAAAAGCCCTTGTCCCTGTAATGCCGCCGCCAGCTGCGTACTTTTTCCTCCCGGTGCCGCACACAGATCGAGTACACGCTCATTCGGCTGCACCTCTGCCGCCTCAGCCACTGCCATCGCACTCGGTTCCTGAATATAATACAGTCCCATCTCATGATACGGATGAAGTCCGGGACGTTCCTTAGACGGATAATAAAATCCTGCTTTTGTCCACGGCACTTTCTTTAGCGAAAAAATTTGTTTTTCCTCAAACTCCTGCGGTGTCGTTTTTAATGTATTCACCCGGAGTGCTCGTACCGTTTCTGTTTCATAACTTTTAAAAAAGCGATCATATTCTTCCTTCAACAGTAATTTCATCCGACTGCAAAACGCCTCCGGCAGATTTATCGTTTCCTGCATTTCTTTTCCTTTCCGATAAAAAGCCGCCGCTGTCTGAATGGATTCTTGCACAGCGGCGGTTTTCTACCTATACTTTTCGCATTTATTTTTTCTCGTCTTTCTTCTTAAACTCGGCCCCCTGAAACATAACGACATCTTCTTTTGCATTATAGGAACAATCAATTTCTTCTTGTTCGGACGTGGATACTTCTTCCACAAATTCAATTTTCCCATCCTGATCGATCTTGTAACTGCATTTTGCTTCATTTCCATCTAAATTCGTCGATACGGTATCTCCGTCAAATGTAAATGAAATCTCTACGCCGGAATTTTCGTATGTATACGTTCCCTCCGGTTTTGCTTTTCCGCAACCTGCCAGCAATAAACCTGCTGCTAAAACAGGCAGCATCATTTTCTTTGTTCTTTTCATTCTGCTCCTCCTTCATCCATTTATGCACTCTCAGAGTCTCTTTATGCTCGATTTTGTGAGTACATATTTGTCAGTCAACGGTTTCATTTTGACTGTGTCTGGCAACTGTATTACGCGTTTTTTTTGCAATATATAATGTATCATCCGCTTCTTTGATTGCCTTTTCATATTTCGGGGCTGCACCTTTTTTTACAGTTGTAACCCCGATACTAAGTGTCACATAGTCATTCACTTTTGAATACGCATGCTCCATATGTTCCTGGGCAAGCTTCTTTTGTACATTCTGCATTCGCTCCACAGCTTCCTGCTCACTTGTCTCTGGAAGAATCACAAGAAACTCTTCTCCTCCATACCTTGCAATAAAATCCGTTTTCCTTTTTTCTTCCTTAAGAATGCGTCCCACGACTTCCAGAACCCTGTCCCCTTTTTGATGCCCATAATGATCATTATACTTTTTAAAATAATCTACATCCAGCATCGCGATTGAAAGTGGTTCTTTCGTCTGACACAATAAAATCCATTGATGATCCAAAAAATCATCCAATGTCCTTCTGTTTGCAAGCTGCGTCAGACTGTCGATTTCACTCAGGCTTTTGAATTTTGCATTCAGCTGCTTGATCTCTTTATTCTTTGCCACGATCAATCCGATTGAAAACAAAATAATGATCACGACTGTAACCGATGCGGAAAGCATCAGCTGTAAATTTTGATTTCTGGCTTCCAGCATCTGAATCTTTTGTTCTTTCTGCTGACTTTCAAACTGTTCCAGAAGATAGGACGCATGCTGATTTTCCTGATCATTATAAGCTTTTGTTTTCATAGCAAGTAATTTATCCATGTACCAGTATGCACGTTTGGAATCTCCGATTGCTTTGTACGTCAGATACAGATTGTGCACATACTGTTCGTCCTCTGACAATCCGCGCACTTTTGTCATCTGCTCTTCTTTTTTATAATACTCCAAGGCTTTCTGATATTGACCGATCGCATAATACGCTTCCCCATACAAATTTAATAATCCCATATCAAATTCAACATAATAAAAATCACTGCTTCGTTCATAACGGGTTTTTGTCTCATCTAAAATATCAAATGCCTCATTCACACGGTTTGTCATAACATACAATTCGGCTTTTGTAAACAGATAATACGTATAGTCATCATCTTTCCGTGAACCATCCGGCTGTTTTTCGATATAAGCTTCTGCCTGTTCTAAATATTTTTCTGCTTCTTTATAATCTTTTTTCTGAACATTCGCCCTGACCAGACAAGTGGCTATATACGTTTTCTGCTGCGCTTCCTTTTCTTGATCTTTTAAATCATAGGAAAGTGCCAACTGCAAATACTGTGATCCTTTTTTATAGTCTTTCCGTTCCAGAAAATCCACGCCGATATCGGCTGCGATCTTCATGCTCAGCTCATTATCTGTCTTTTTCATTGCCATTGACATAGCTTCTAACTTATATGTCATGGATTTCACGCTGTTCCCAACATATCCGTATGCCTGAGATAATTGAAACAACACTTCATCCATCCGGCTGTAATCTACTTTCTTTGCCATTTCATAGGTGTCTTCCATCAGCTGAACCCCTTGATTCACCCCGTTTGGAATCTCCACAAGGTCATAAAAATACCATAAATTCAGCTGAATCTGATAGGTTTTATCCGAGTCATCCCGATAAAGTTCTGCCACCTTGTCATAGACCTTTTTCGCCTCATCATACTCTTGCATCGCAAGATCCATTTTGCTCAGTCCAAAATAAATACGGGCTTTCAGCTTTTTATCTGTATTTCTCGAAAATCCAGAGCAGGCATGCTCAAAACAGCGTGCCGCTTCCTCATATTCCTTGCTGTTTGCCGCAATGCATCCCCTGATAAACTCTACTTTTACACCGTTTTTCCGTACCTCATTCTCTAATAATTTCTTTTTTTCTGTTGTCTCCCACTCTGAGAATTTTTCTGTATCATACGCATAAGAATCATCCTCTTTTATCAGATATTGGACCATTTCATCCAATTCATTATCTGTCTGGTTGATACGAATATCTATTTGTGATATAAATTTTTCTCCTATCAGGATACAACCGAAAAGCAGCAAAATAAAAATGATATATTTCCAAACGTGCTTATGATTCTGCCTTTCCTTTTTCATATTCGCAACCTCTCACTTAAAAAATCCCCTCCCTATCATACTACAAAACATAGTAAAATGACTACCCCTAAAATAAAGAAAACGGACCTGCTGCTTTCTTTTGTCTTTTTTGTGCAACAGGTCCTTTCCACCTTCTTTTATTTTTTTATCTTTACTGAAACGATTTTCGAATAATCCCCATAAAGAACCTTTGATCCAGATTTTTTATAAGCTCTTACCTTAAATTTGTAAGTTTTTCCTTTTTTCAGTCCACCGATCGTGCAGGAAGTACTTCCAGTTGTCTTTTTTAAGCGGTATTTCTTTTTCTTTGCATCGTACCAATATAGCTGATAACCACTGACGCCACTTAGTTGTTTCCATGTCAGTTTCACTGCCGAAGCTTTCGTCTGTTTGCCTTTCAGTGAGGTCACAGTTTGCGGTTTTACTTGAATCGTGACTTTCTTTGTCACATTTGTATTTCCTTTTGCCCGAATGGTGATCACGGCTATTCCCGGTTTCTTTGCCTGTAAAGATGCACTCGTGCCATTCTGACTCAGAACTTTTACCGCAGAGTTATTGCTGGAAAATGTCATCTTTTTCTCTGTCGCATTTTCTGGCCAAACAGAGGCTTTCAGCGTTTTTTTCTGCCCCACTTTCAATGTCATACCAGATACAGACAGTTTGATGGAGGTTGGTTTCACCACTTTGTCTTCCGTTTCATCTGCACTTGACTCTGTCACCTGAAGGAAACATTGCGCCGATTTGTTTTGGCTCTCTGTCACAACTGTGATAATTGCCGTTCCTGCTTTCCAGACAGTTACCATACCGTCCGCTTCTACGGTTGCCACATTTGGATTTGATGTTTCATAACGCACTTTTCGATTCGTTGCATTTTCCGGCGAAATCGTCGGAATCAGCTGTAACGTATCTCCCACTTCCAGTTTTTCATTGCTGCAATTTAATGTCACATCTTTTACATCCACCGTGTTTGTGCTTTCTTCTCGTTTCTGCACCGTCACCTGACATTTTGCGGTTTTTGATCCGTCTTCTGTCGTCACAAAAACATATGCACTTCCAGCTGAAAATGCAGTCAGGCAGCCTTCCTCATCGATCCATACAATATCCGGATCGCTCGTCATAAACGTCACATTCTTATTTGTCGCGTTATCCGGAAGCACCTGCCATGTAAGCTGCTGCTTTTCTCCCTCTGTCATCAGAACGGTCGTTGTCTGAAACTGCACATCGGTAACCGGCTCTGTCAATGTCGGTTTTTCTGTCACAGTCACCCTGCAGATTGCCTTCACTGATCCGATATATGCGATCACGATCGTCGTGCCCGCTTTTTTCGCTGTGATCGTCCCATTCGTCACAGACGCAATCTCCGGATCACTGCTCATCCAGTTTAAATCTTTTGAATCTGCATTCTGTAATACCACATTCAGGGTTTCCTGCTCTCCAACATGTAACGCACAGGCTGTTTTCATTTGAATCGACGGAATTTTTTCTCCGCTTTCTCCTGCCTTTTTGACTGTCACGCTGGTTGTGGCCTCTTTTCCGTTTGCAGTTCTCACACAGATGACTGCCACACCGTCTTTTAACGCTGTCACCGTTCCATCTGATGAAACCGACGCGATCTGTGGCTGCGCACTTGTCCATGTCACCGTCTGATCGGAGGCAGTTTCCGGGAAAATTTCTGTATGGAACTGCTTCGTCTCTCCGATTTCCATACTGACATTCTGTTCTGTGATCTTAACGGTTTCCACTTCTACTTTTGACGGCTCTTGCGGGTTTTGGGAACCCGGATATTGGGTACTTGGTTTCTCTGAACCAGCGCCCCCATTACTTGGTCTTTCCCAGCCAGAACCCGCGTCACTTGGACGATTTGATCCGGAACCAGTATCCGGCTGGTTCGATCCAGATTCTATATCACTTGGCTGATCAAAACCGGAGCCACTCTCACTCGGCTGATTCGCGCTCGGTTGTGTCTCACTAGGTTTTTGTGTACTTGGATTCTCGGTGCCCGACTCCATACTTGGTTCTTCACTGCCTGTATTTTCTGCTTTTTCCACAGTAACCGTACATTTTGATGTCTTTTTTCCATCCTCGGTTGTTACTGTGATCACAGCTTTTCCTTCTTTTAACGCTATGATTTTTCCATTTTCCACAGCTGCGATTTCCGGATGATCTGACTTCCAGGTCACCTTTCTGTTTGTCGCATTTGCTGGTGTAATGGTATAATTCAGTGTTTCTTCCTCTCCAACTTTTACCGTCAATTGACTCTCTTTCAATTGAATCTTCTCCACTGCCACATCCTGCGGATTCGTCGGTTCTGAACTGCCTGCGCCGCCAGATTTCAGTTTTCCGTATACGATACCACATCCAACTGTGGACATGTAAAAGGTTCCAAAATTCTTTTTATCGCCCACGATATAATTTCCGTTTCCAGTTCCGCCGTATGTCTTTTTCGTATCGACCGCGATCCAGGTTTTTCCTTCATCCGTAGAACAATAAATGCCCTCTGTATCTCTGCCTTGCGGTTTTCCCCATGCAAACAAAGTATTCGGTCCACCCGCATTCTTTGGCGCACCATATCCGATCGTCTTACAGTATGGTATGCTGTCCAGTTTCGTCACTTTTTTCCCACACTCTGTCACCAAATAAGCTCCCTGATAACCGGCTGCCAGAACAAATTTTCCTTCGTCGAGATATGCAATGCGGTATGCACTGTCACATCGGTCATACAGGCAGATTGTCTGTTTTTCAAACGTTTTTCCATAATCACTGCTGACCATGAGTGTATATCTTGCATCATCGATGGTCGGATCTTTTCCTTGCGAACTTCCATTGTAGTACTGATTGTAATAATATCCATATGCGTAGACATATTTCGGATTTTTCTCATCGACGCAGGCCCAGAGTGTACTGCTGCCCTCCGTTCCTGTTGACTGGTTCCAGCTTGCACCAAAATCATCCGTATAGGAAACCGTTCCGCTTCCGGTTCGGAAAATCCGATAGCTATTGTCACCTAACTGTGCGATTGCTGCTTTTCCGCCGGAGACAGAACTCGGCAGTTCCGTCCAGGTATCTCCCGCATCTTTACTGTAATACGCTGCACTTGAACTTTCCGAATAACGCACCATTATATTTGGATTTGTCGGACAGTAAGCAATCGCTCCCACCGATGCATTCTGCGCCTGCTTGTTCTGATCCATTGTCGGGCTAAACTGTGTAGATTCTGTGGTACTTGTATGTTTAAAACCGTCATAATCACCGATCACAGAATAAAACGTACCATCCGGCGTACAAGTTGCATCCAGAGATACCACTTCTTCAATGCCATCCGCCTGGAAATGAATCGATGGGATATCTGCCCACACATCATCACAGGCAAACACACCGTTTCCGGATGTCACTAAAAAACGACTCGGATTTTTCGGATCCAGAACGATCGAACCGGACCAATGTACTGCCTTATCCCGGATCCAGCCACGCCCATTATCCTGCAGATAATCCGTCATAAGTGTCGAGGCATCTCCCCAGCCGCTGCACTCGCCCGGCAGCATCTGACGCCATGTTTTTCCTCCGTCATCAGAACGAAAGGTGATATCTCCGTAGCAAACCTTATTTTTTTCCCAGGCTCCTTCTTCCCACATCTGTCCCCACCAGAGACCACAACTGGTAGCGACTAACTTATTTGGGTCTGTCGGATCACTGACGATCGAACCGGTACCTGGTTTATCCCCTTTATTTGAAGTTGGCGAAATATCCGTCAACTCGCCGGTTTTTACATTATACCGGTATCCCGCACCTTTGGATCCATCAAACGCAATTCCTTTCACATAGCTGATCAGAAGATTTCCGTCACAGTCTTTATTGATATGGGATGGCAAAAGGTCTGTCGGAAGTTCGCTGCTTAACGGTTTAAATTCATCTTTGGCGATATCCGCCACATGCAGGTTCGCTTCACCGGTAATAGACGTTCCGACATAAACTTTTCCATCCGCAATCGCAACATTTCCGATACCATTACAGGTATAATACTCTTTGTCTGTCGTTTTTACGATATGATCGGTCCAGGTCGGCCACTTTATCTCCTCTTTAAACAGCCCCAGTTTGCTGTATCCTTCTACCATTTTCCAGGTATCACCGCCATCCGTACTCTTGATCAGGCCACCAGTATCACCGCCACAATATAAGATATTAGAATCATCCGGATCAACTGCGATTGCCTCCCCAAACTGGCGTCCCTGTCCATTTCCATGCACCTGAATCAAATCGGTCACATTGATCTCATCAAATGTTTTTCCACCGTCTCTGGTACGCATGATCGCAGTTTTTGCATCACTGAAATACGCACATCCGCACAGAAAATACGCCGTATTATCATCATTTGGATCAATACACATCGCATCCACACTCAAAAGTCCGCGGTCTGCATCGGATAAAAATCCAAATAATTGTTCCCAACGATTGGTGTCATAATTATATTTGTAAGCACCGCCCACATCCGTACGAGCATACATGACGTTTTTTCCCGTCACAATACCAGAGACAAATCCTCCACCTGAGATTCCCATCGTCCCGATCTCCATCTGACTCTCGATACTGTCTGTATCATTCAAAATCGAATCCGTCGACTCGTTAGAATCACTCGGCTGCTGTGGCGTTGTCGGCTGCACATTCTCACTCGGCTGTGTCGGTGTCGTTGGCTCACTTCCCTCCGATTCATCTGTACCGTTATATGCTGCCTGTACACCGCTTCCTCCCACTTTTGTAAGTTTCGACTGATAACTGTTTACCGCATTCATCAATTCTTGATTCACACCATAATCCGTATCATCATTGTCTGAAAACGTCCACTTAAAATCTCCACCCTGCACACGTCCGGCGTAGGTCATCACTTCCTCTTTCACCTTGCTTGTCTCTGTTGGCGTATAGGAATAAAATTTACTGCTGTCCGTATCAAAGTTATTGTACGTAGTCGCGCCCTGTACCGTCTTCACCGTATCCGGCACTTTTTCATTTTGTGAAGAGGCAAGATATGCATCAAACTGTGTCGCATCCTCTTTTGAATACACAATTTTTTTTACACCGGTGATCTCATTGTCAAATGCTTTGATGATTCCACCATTTTCATTGGAAAATGTACCTTCTGAGCCATCTGCAATATCCGTTCCCTGTTGCGAGGACAACATTGGATATTTGCAGTTGCGGAATACATTTTTTTCTACAAACGCAGACGCACCTTTTGTCACTCCAACCCCATATTTGGCATTTCCATCAAAATAGTTGTTATACAAATGAATCGATCCCACACGGATTCTGGCATGACGAGAATCAGAATGATCAAACCAGTTATGATGATACGTCACAAAAAATTCCTCCGTATCATTCATCCCACACAAGGAAGATTTTCCAGAATCCCAGAAATGATTATAGGAAATCGTAACATACGTTGATTTCCCCTTGATATCACAGGAGCCATCTCCTTTTACCTGATCCGAATCACTTCCAGCCGAACCATAGAAAAAGTCATTGTTGTGTACCCAGATATTCTGATTATTCGTATCCAGAGAAACCCCGTCATCTGGAAATTTCATCAATGCCAGATTTCGTACCTCCACATTTGAACAATCACGCACCAAAACTCCAATCTCATACAATGTTGCATCCGTACCAATTCCTTCCAGCGTCACATTTTTTACACCTTTGACTTCCAGATATCCATTGCTGTTCAGTCCATCCACGTCTGCTTTTGACAACGTACCTACTACCCGAATGATCAATGGGGTTGTATCGTAGCCTTTTTTACGTGCCGCCAATATATTTGCCAGACCGGTTGTCTTTGTCGTTGTTCCTTTCGAACTTGTGATCACATCCAGTGTCACCTGATTGACATTCTCTTTATTGACATATAAAATCTGAGCACCTTCCTGCGGTGTACCGTCACTTTTATATCCACCCGAAACCACTCCTTTTGTTGGAGAAGAAGGTGCAAAACAAAATCCTTCCCGCGTATGTGCTTTTACCTGAATTTTTTTCACTGCAGCCGCATCAAAATCCGGCGTCTGATTCTTTACCGGAACAACACTGACCAAATACTCCCCTGCGCACAGACCAGGAATATCCACACGATATGTCGTACCATACTGACGAATCAACGCATCATCCACTTGCACAAACAACTGATCCGAAGTACCTTTATAATACACATTATACCCTTCAGCATCTGTCTTGTTCCAGATCACACTTGCGTTTTCCAGATCCCCATTTGTTTCCATCACAGATAATTTTACAGCTGCCTCCACACGCACCGGAAAACCCGCATACGGAACAATCGAAGTCCCTGTCAAAGAAATGGCAAGCAAGCAGGCCATTCCGCACTTTTTCATTTTTCTGAATCTTTTAAAACTCATCGAATCCTTCCCTTTCTTGAAACTCTTTCCCTTCATTTTTCTCAACTTTTTTAGTATACATAATTTATTTCTGCTAAATTTTATTTTACCTCACGTTCCAAACACGGTCAACATAATTTACTCTTTTCCCGAAAATTTTTTGTAAAAATCCTTATTTGCCGAGCAAACCACTACGTTACTGGCTCCACTACTTTTTGGGGAGTTTGACGAAAAGTATCTCAACTGAGGGGGATTCCTTACACGAACGTTTCCGGTATTTGGCGGGGGTACACAAGGGGCGGGGCTGCTGGCAGTGAAGTGGCTAGACAGAAATGAAGTCGAGTTCGGGTGGGGAAACTTGCGATGCTTGATTTTTCCTGTCTTCCGAATGTATGATTCCTATGGTTGCCCAATCAAATTTTTCACATTTTAGGAAAAATGCTTTTATCCATAATTGCTCTATAAAAGTAGAATAATTTCTGATCATATATAATTGACTTTTACTTTTTGGAAACTTTGACAAAAAACATCTCAACCAATCGGTTCCAATACACAGTTTCCGGCATTCGGCGGGATGGGTGCACAGAGGGTGGCTGGTTTCGAAGTGGCTTTGACAGAAATGTTAGTGAGCTCGGGCGGGTAAAATTGCGATGCCTTTGCTGTCTTGCCGTGAGGCGGACCGGCTGTGCGGATGTGTCTGCCAGAGCAAGAATCCGTTTTTGATTCTTGCTCTGGCAGACACATTCGTGCAGACTGTCCGACCTACGGAAGACAGCAAAAATAAAGCATCGCAATTTTGCCCGCCCGAGCTCGACTTCATTTCTGTCTAGCCACTTCGAAACCAGCCACCCTCTGTGCACCCATCCCGCCGAATGTCGGAAACGTCCGCATAGGAACTCCCCCGGTTGAGATATTTTTCGTCAAACTCCCAAAAAAGTGGTGGGGCCAATAACGTAGTGAGTGGCCAGACAAATCAGAAATTGATATACATCTGCTTATTTGCGTATTGCCAAATAAAATCG
>JBJENW010000098.1:0-18827 GCA_051880395.1 Lachnospiraceae bacterium
CTGTTCGGTTATCAATGTTCTCTGTTTCGCTGCCGTGTTTCGTAAGCAGCTCGTTTATTTTATCACACTCTCTTTTCTCTGTCAAGAACTTTTTTCATCTTTTTCTTGACTTTTTTCATCATCTGATTTGATGTGAATCACTTGGAGAAGTGACAGCTCGACTATTTTATCACGGATTATTTATTGTGTCAAGTATATTTTTTATTTTTTTTGCAATTTTATTCTTACCTTAAAGCAATATACGTGGTACTACAGAATATAACGTTTTGAAAACAAGTGATGTAAAAGTATTTTTACATCGAAAATTGAGTACTGTAAAAATATTTTGATAGACTGTAAATTGATTATAGTAGTATGACAATAACAAATAGAGGGGGCAAAATTACGGATATTGGAACAAAAATCAAGGACGCGCGAGTGGATGCACAACTTACGCAAGAGCAAGTTGAAGAAATTTTAGGCGTAAGCAGACAAACAATATCTAATATGGGAAAGCAACAAAACTTATCCAGACATTATCAATGTCATAAAAATGAGTGACTTGCATGCAGTGAGTCTCGACCACCTTTTGAAAGGAAAGGAGGAAACACGTATTTCAGACTATATGAATTATCTCGAAGAATTTTGTGGTTTCCTTGTTAATTGCTTTTCTAGTTGAACAATCAACGGAACAGAAAATAAATCTATCATCATAGACAATGAGATCCATAAAGTAACAAGGAGCTGTCGTACTTCATTCGCGCAACAGCTCCGATGTTTTTATTATTCCTTGACTGACGCAAAAAGTGCCTCTACCAAAGCATCTGTCTGCGCTTGGTTACTCTGATCCGGCGCTGACATAATTTTTACTGTTTCTTCCAATATAGTACAGTTTTTAAAATTTTCTTCGACGTATTTCTTCATTAATGATCCCGCATTTATTGCCCATGTACCATTTTCTATAAAAGCAAATGTACGCTTCTGGAAATTTAGTCCTTGCAAGTGATGCAGAAAATCATGCATCAATGGATACATATCATTATTGTAAGTCGGAGAAGCTAGTACAATATGACTATACTTAAATGCTTCTGCTACTAAAACAGATGGATGTGTCGTGGATACATCATAAACTGCTATATTTGTCAGACCTTTTTCGCAAAGCTGTGATGCTAATGTCTGTGCCTCGGCTTCTGTATTGCCATACATAGATGCATATACAATAAGCACACCTTTTTCTTCTGGCTGATAACTACTCCAGATATCATGTTTTTCCACAAAATAGCCAATGTCACTTCTCCAAACCGGTCCATGTAACGGACAGATGGTCTGAATCGGCAGCGTTTTTGCCTTTGTAAGCAATGTCTGAACTGCCGGTCCATATTTACCGACAATATTACAGAAATAACGTCTCGCATCGTCGATCCAGTCGCGTTCAAAGTTTACTTCGTCATTAAATAATTTTCCATCTAAGGATCCAAATGTGCCGAATGCATCCGCAGAAAACAACACTCCGTTTGTTGTATCAAATGTCACCATAACTTCCGGCCAGTGCACCATTGGAGCAAACACAAATGTCACTTCGTGTTTTCCAAAAGAAAATGTATCTCCGCCTTTTACGGTAATTTCACGACCGGTCACATCAAATCCAAACTGTCCCATGAATTGAATCGCTTTTGCATTGCTGATAACTTTACAGTTCGGGTAGCGTAACAACACTTCCTGCATGGATGCCGCATGATCCGGTTCCATATGATCGATCACCAGATAATCCAACGTACGTCCACTTAACACTTCTTCAACATTTTTCAAAAATTCTCTACAACCGGACCAGTCTACTGTATCAAACAATACTGTTTTTTCGTCTAATAATAAATACGAATTATATGATACTCCCCGCTCGATCGGATAAATATTTTCAAACAAATGTGTCCGCTTATCATTTACTCCTACCCAGTATAAATCTTCTGTCACTTTTCTTACGCAACTCACTTTTAAATACCTCCTTATCATTTTTCTATATTCTTGAGCAAAATTGTTATCCTGTCTACAAAATGACTTTCTATTTTAATTGAAGACGACATCTTATCCCAATATCAATCTACCGCTCTTCCCCATTTTGTCATAATCATAAGAAAAAGTAAAGAGTTTTTTTTAGATATTTCAAAATAATTGTAGATATTTTTCAAACAATATGGTAAAATTATACTATATCTTCGAAAGAAAGGATCTGATATGTATGCCGGAATCAGAAAATAACCAAAGTGTCACGAAATACAAAGAATATGACGCTGCTTATTTTACCAAACAGGCCAACCGAAAAGCATTGATTGTCTGGTTGATTTTAAATATTGTGCTGACACATTCTGTTACCGAACTGTTGCTACAAGGCACTTATAATACTACACTATATACGATTTTTGTATGTGTCGGATGGCTTCCTTTATTAATTGACTTTTTATTTTATATTACAAACGCAAGAGCAGTACGTTTTTTTAAGGAAATGATTTTTATCGGGTACGGCGCTTTCTACGCGATTGCACTTTTGACAACAAAAGACTCATTGTTTTTTATTTATATTGTTCCGTTTTTAATCATGCTTCTTCTATATAAGGATTTAAGGTATACAAAAAAATGTGCGATTGCAAATACGATTTTAATGATTGCCAGTGCACTGATCAAATATTTTTGGTTTCATATGAATTCGAAAGAAGATATCAAAAGCTATTCGATTGAAATTATTTTTATCATTATGTGCTATGCTTTTTCTATTCTTTCGATTCATCATATGCAAAACTCAGACGATGCGCTAACTGGTTCGATTCAGAGCAATCTGGACCGTGTTGTGGATACCGTAAAGAAAGTAAAGTCTGCAAGCAATACGATCCTCGATGGTGTGACTGTCGTGCGTGAATTAGCGGATGAAAACAAACAAAGCGCTGACTATGTGGTATCGCAGATGAATGAATTAGAGAATCATAACCAGACTCTACAGGAAAAAACACTATCCTCTATGGATATGACCACTACAATCAACACGCAGGTCACAAATGTTGCCACTTTAATGGAACAGATGGTATCCCTCACGCAAGAATCTTGTGACGACGCAGATACCAGTTCCGAGAAGTTAGCCGATGTCGTAAAAACAACGAACTCCATGGCGGACCTTTCTAAAGATGTTAACTCGATCTTAGAAGAATTTAAATTGGAATTTGAAAAGGTAAAACAAGAGACTGGCACTATCGAAAGCATCACCTCCCAGACCAATCTCCTTGCTTTAAATGCTTCCATCGAAGCAGCAAGAGCCGGAGAAGCGGGAAAGGGATTTGCGGTTGTCGCAGATGAAATCCGAACTTTGAGCGAAGATACAAAAACTTCTTCCACACAGATTTTAACTGCATTAAGCCACCTGGAAGAAACTTCCGACCGCATGACATCTTCTATTGTCCAGACGCTTACATTGATTCAGCAAACATTGGAAAAAATAACAGAAGTCCAAAAAAGTGTAGATACAATTACAAATGACTCCAAACAGATTGGACAAAACGCACTTGTTGTTAGTGACGCCATGCAGGAAGTTCAGCATTCCAACGAACAAATGGTCAACAATATGCACGAAATACGGGATGTCATGGAGGTTATGACGAACAGTATTTCTTCTTCGGAGGACGCGACCAGCACCATGTTGAGTAAATTCGAAGAATCTGCCGCAAATGTCAGCAGCATTGAAAGTACGGTCGGCACTTTAATGATCGAACTTGGAACTGGTGGTTTTATGGGCATTCAGGATATTCTACCTGGGATGAAAGTTTCGGTTATTTCCGATTCCAACGAGTTTGTCGGCGAAATCTTAAGCCGCGAAGACCAAATCCTTTTCATCCAACTAGATGCATCTCATTCAGGTGTATTTGAACCAGAGCCAAAACAAACCTATACACTGCGCGCTGTCGTAAAAAATGTGCTTTATAGTTGGGAACAAATGCATATTCGTAAAGAACAAAAACGAGGGGAGAATATATTTTCCATAGAGATCACAACAAATCCGACCGTTATCAATCGAAGAAAATATCCTCGTATGCCATTAACAAATCCTTGTCAGATTACTTTTCAGGGAGAAGAAGCTGCTTTTGATGGCCGGATGGTAAATTTAAGTGCGAATGGATTTGCCTTTTCTGTTCATAATGACGCGTTTGCCAAAGCCGCAGGAAAAGATGTCCGTATTGATATTTCTTCTTTTGCATTGCCTAATTGCAGCACACTCACAGGAAGTATCATTCGTGTAAGTAATAAAAATGGAGATTATATCGTTGGTTGCCGTATGCCGCAGGATAACTCGGATATCAAGAATTATATTGCGAAACATTACGCTGTTTAATACGCGGAAAAAAATCGCAGGTTCATGAAACTTTCCATTTGTTTCATGTCCCGCGATTTTTTTCTTGTTCTAGTATTTCCTCAATCTGTGGTCGAATCTCCAAAAAAACTTTTACGAGCTTCGGATCAAAATGACTTCCACTGGATTCTGTTATGATCTCAAATGCTTCATCTACACTCAAAGCCTCTTTATAACAGCGTTGTGAAACAAGTGCATCAAATACATCTGCTATCGCCATAATCCGGGCACTTAGGGGAATTTCTTGCCCTTTTAAATGTTTCATATACCCTGATCCGTCCCATTTTTCATGATGGAAGGATGCTACATCTACTGCTATTTTTAAATACTGTTCGTCCTCTATGATCGGTTCAAATATTTCTCGGATTATTCTTCCACCTTTCAAAGAATGACGTTTGATCGCTTCAAATTCCGCTTCTGTCAATTTCCCCGGCTTGTTTAAGATCTGATCCGGTATTGCAATTTTTCCTACATCATGAAGCGGAGCCGCTTTTACCAGGCAGTCAATATATGTCTGGGTCAGTTCTTCTGCATACACGCCACGTTCACGCGCTGCCTCAGCAATCAGACGGACGTATGCACTCGTTCGCTTCACATGTTCCCCTGTATCACCATCTCTGCTTTCAATCAGATTTGCCATTCCGATGATGATTCCTTCCTGCAGATGAATCATTTTTTCATTTCGTTTTTGAATCACTTCATTCTTTTTTACAATTTCTTTTTCTAATTCTTCCTTGTATTGGTCAAGACCTCTCGTAATCTTTACGCAGTAAATACTGCATACAAAGATAATTCCGATAACGACAATCATACAGACTCTTTCTACGATCACTGCCAGCTCTATGGCATCCGCCATCTCTTTTTGTTGCTCTTCAATATATGTTTCTGTATAAACAGAGAGTTTATCTAAATTCTCGTCAATTTCTGTTAAGAACTCCTTTAATGTCGTATTGTTATAGTAAACCGCCATATCTCTGCTGCCCTCTGCGCAAAACTGCAGGATCGTGTCTGCATTCCCCTGATACCCACAATAATTGGAATAGACTTTATGATATAGCTGTTCTCGTTTATTTCCACGCATCCTTTTTTCCAATTTTTTTATCATTTCTGATAGGTTTTCGCGTACCTCTTTTTCTTCCTGCACATAATATTCCTGATTTTCTTCTGCATCCATTACACTGTTTGCCAATAAGGACTGATGTTTATAGAGTGTTTCCCGAATGTCTGAAATCCCTTTTTGTGCCTCCCAGCATTCTTTTATGATCTGTTGATGCTTTTGTACAATATCGCCGCGAACCTGTGCAAGAATGAATTCACTTATGATACTTACAACTCCTGTCAACAACACCATCATAAGTACTCTCATCGGTACACGTTTCATGTTATTTTTCCTCCTCAGGCACTGCTTTAATTCCTTCTGTCATCTCATCCACAAGTGCCTGTAAATCTTTTCCATCCGGGTTTCCCGCCGCCATAATAATACCAAATTTATAGGTTGGTGTCCAATAAGAATGGGAAACTGTCTGGATGTGTGCAAATTCTGCCTGCTTTCCGAGTGCTGCAATCGCAGGGTCCTGTTGTACCTTTGGATCTGCTGCTGCCACTACATTGGATGGCGCTTCTCCACGCATGGAAAAACGAAGTTTCTGATTTTTTTCATTTGTTATCCACTCAGCCAGTTTTTGTGCCCACTTTGGATTTTTTGTATAGGCATTGACTCCGATCAGTTTAAAACCAGCCACACTGTGCATTTGCACCTGATCTCCTGCAATTGTAAAAGTAGGAAGTTTTTCTGCTGCATATCCTTTTCCAAAGCTTTCCTTTACTGACTCCGTGTTCCATGTCCCACTGATACCTGCAATCACTTCACCTTTTTTCAATGCATCCTGAAATTTCTGGTCATCCAGACTGACAAAGCCCTCGCTTGATGCAATGTCAAGCATTGCCTGTGCCACATCCGCCCCCTTATATTTTCCTTCCGTGCGATTAAAATCACATTCAGTTACAATGCCATCTTCCGACAAAGTCGCATCCATTCCCGCTCCTTTAAAAAAAGAGTAGGTATACCAGCCACTTGAAAAATCCATGGATACTTTTTTCTTATTTTTTGCCGCAATGTTTAAAAGCTGATCCATTGTTTTGACGTCTTCTTTTTTATAGTAAGAAGAATTATAAAATAAGAAATATCCATTACTGGATGTTGCCGGATAAGCATACAGTTTTCCATCCCGGCTCGCCGCTGCGATCGCTGCCGAATCTTTTCCGCCGTTTTCTTCTATGATCTGTTCTTTGTCCTCTGTCACTTCTAACAGTGCATGGTTTTCCATCAAATCCCGAAACTGATCATCTGCAAACGTATACACATCTGCTGCCGCCTTTGGGTCAAACAATACGGTTTCTTTGCAGGTAGCTTCCCCTTCTTCGCTTATTGTGATCTGAAAATCCGCCTGATCTTTGTACTGTTTTTTAAAACTGTCTACCATTTTCTGCAAGAGCTGTTGATCTTCCTCTGCTCCCCACAGCGATAACGTTACCATTTCCTTTTGAGGCGCTGTTGTTTCTTTTTTTTCACCACATCCCAGCAAACCTGTTTGCAATACCACTGCGCATAGACACACTGTCATACACCTTTTGAATCTCACCAAACCACCTCCATGATCTCTCGACGGTTGAAAGTAAGTTTTTCTGTTGTAAATGGATAAAACTACGCACTTCTCCATTTCTTCTCTATTAAATATATCGGAATAAAGAATGTATTTCAACATATTCTTTAAAATTTTTCTAATTTTTTATATGTTTTCAGACTTTCCTTTATAAAAAAACAGCAACACTGGATTACTCCTTGTTGCTGTTTCTGCTTTATCGTTTTAATTCAATTCGCACTAATGCTTTGTGCAAGGCATATTCCGCTCTCGCCACATCCAGATCGGCACTCTTGGCTGCCAATCGTTCTTCAGCCCGCTGTTTTGCTTCCTCGGCTCGTTTTTCATCGATTTCATCCGGCCATTCGGCAATCTCTGCGAGCAGTGTCACTTTTTCCGGCAGAATCTCTGCAAATCCTGCATGAACGGCTGCCTCTGTAATCTGACCGTCTTTATGCATACGGACAATGCCAGGTGCGAGTACGGTGGTTGTCGGAACATGCATTTTATACACACCGATCTCCCCATTTGTGGTATTGAACTCGATCATATCCGCCTGGCCCGTATGAAAAATACGGTCCGGCGTAATGATCTCTACGTCAAATAATTTGTTTTCCTCTGCCATAACTGTCCCCCTTATTTCATGCGGGCACGTACTTCATCAATGGTTCCGGCATTCAGGAAATAGCTCTCTGGAATATCGTCGTGTTTTCCTTCCAGGATCTCTTTAAATCCGCGGATCGTCTCTGCGATTGGAACATATTTTCCTTCTAATCCGTTAAACTGTTCGGCAACGAAGAACGGCTGCGACAGGAAACGCTGAATCTTTCTGGCGCGGTTTACCGTCACTTTATCTTCCTCGGAAAGTTCGTCCATACCAAGGATTGCGATGATATCCTGCAACTCTTTGTATTTCTGCAAGATTTCCTGTACGCCACGGGCTACTTTAAAGTGTTCCTCACCCACAATATGCGGGTCCAGAATACGCGATGTGGAATCCAGTGGATCCACCGCCGGATAAATACCCATCTCAGAAATGGAACGGTTCAATACGGTTGTCGCATCCAGATGGGCGAATGTTGTTGCCGGTGCTGGGTCCGTCAAGTCATCGGCAGGCACATACACGGCCTGTACCGATGTAATGGAACCGTTTTTCGTCGATGTGATTCGCTCTTGCAGTGCACCCATCTCCGTCTGCAGTGTTGGCTGATATCCAACGGCGGATGGCATACGTCCAAGAAGTGCCGATACCTCGGAACCTGCCTGTGTAAAACGGAAAATATTATCGATAAATAACAGTACGTCTTTTCCGCCGTAATCACGGAAATACTCTGCCATGGTAAGTCCTGTTAAGGCCACACGCATACGCGCTCCAGGCGGTTCGTTCATCTGTCCGAACACCATGGTGGTCTTATCAATAACGCCGGAATCTTTCATCTCATAGTACAAGTCATTTCCTTCACGGGTACGCTCCCCGACACCGGTAAATACGGAATATCCGCCATGCTCGGTCGCAATGTTGTGGATCAACTCCTGAATCAATACCGTCTTTCCTACTCCGGCACCTCCGAACAGACCAATTTTTCCACCCTTCTGATATGGGCAGAGCAGGTCAACGACTTTGATACCGGTCTCTAACATCTCCTGGGAAGTGGACTGTTCTTCAAAAGATGGTGCTTTTCTATGAATCGGAAGATATTTGACATCTTTTGGCGGCTCGATCTCATCGATCGGCTGACCTAAGACATTAAACATTCTTCCCAATGTTTTTTCTCCTACCGGGACAGAAATCGGTGCACCGGTTGCGACAGCTTCCATGCCACGGACCAATCCGTCCGTCGTTCCCATGGCGATACAACGTACCGTATCATCGCCCAAATGCTGGGAAACTTCTACGACTAAGGTGCCGCCGTCTTTTGTGGTAATGTGAATCGCTTCATGTATTTCCGGTAATTTTCCGTCCAAAAAGCGAATATCCAGAACGGCACCGATAATCTGAGTGATTTTACCAATATTTTTTTCTGCCATTTTTTTCGATCACTCCTTACTTTTATTTATACTACCAAATACGTGTTATTTTTACGAAATTGCCTGTGCGCCAGCAATGATCTCTGTCAGCTCCTGCGTGATAGAGCCCTGACGTGCACGGTTATACTTCAGTGAAAGATCACTGATCATGTCTTCTGCATTGCTGGTGGCCGAATCCATTGCCTGCATTCGGGCACCGTTTTCGCTTGCCGACGCCTCAACCAATGCGCCGTAAAACAAACTGGTGAGATATTTTGGAATAATCTCATCAAGTGCTTCCTCTTCATTTGGCTCATAATTCATCTGTATCGTCTGATCGATCTCGCCAAGCTCGGCATCATCAAATTCTACCGGAAGCAACTTCATCAAAGTCGGAATATGGCTTACAGTATTTTTAAAATGCGTATAAGCCAGATAGATCTCTCCGATCTCTCCTTTGGAAAAATCTTCCAGTACGCGGGCACAGAGTGCCGCTGCATCGGTATAATTTGGTGCTTCGATCATAGTATCATCCTCAGAATGAATCTCGTAACCTTGTCTGGAAAGGATCTCCACGCCTTTGGAACCAATCGCATACACCACCACATCCTCTTTTGGAAGGTCTCCTTCGGTCAAAAGTTTTGTGATGTTGGTGTTGTATCCACCTGCCAGACCACGATTTGAGGTAATCACGATCACCGCTTTTTTCTGTGAGGCACCTGGTTTCAAATACGGGTGGTTCACATTGCCGGAACGGGCAAGCATCGACGTGACCGTCTGATACATATGGTTAAAATACGGGTTTGACCGTTCCGCATGTCCACGCGCTTTTTGCAGTTTTACGGTCGATACGAGCTTCATGGCTTTGGTAATCTGCTGCGTACTCTGAATACTGTTTTTTCTTCTTTGTATGTCCTTCATTGAGGCCATCTACGCTCACCGCCTTTCGCTCTTATTTCAAAAACTGCTTTTTGCACTCTTCGATTGCTTCGATCAGTTTCTTTTCTATTTCCTCGCTGATCTCTTTTGTCGTGCGAATAGAATCTGCCACATCTGCATATTTTGTATCAATCAATTCAAACAATGCACGTTCAAAATTCAAAATCTCTTCTGTCGGCACATCGATCAGATATTTTTTGGTCGCTGCATACAGAATGATGATCTGTTTTTCGACTGCCATCGGCTCATACTGCGGCTGTTTCAAGACTTCCTGAATACGTTCGCCCTGTGCCAGATTTTCTTTCGTCGCTGCATCGAGCTCGGAACCAAACTGAGAGAAGGCTGCCAGTTCTCGATACTGTGCCAGCTCACCACGGATCGGAGATGCAATCTTTTTCATCGCCTTGATCTGTGCAGAACCACCAACTCGCGATACTGACAGACCTGCATTGATCGCCGGACGGAATCCTGCATTAAACATTTCTGTCTCCAGATAAATCTGACCATCAGTAATAGAGATGACATTGGTCGGAATATAGGCTGAAACATCCCCTGCCTGTGTCTCGATGATCGGAAGTGCAGTCAGAGAACCACCGCCAAATTCATCGGATAAACGTGCCGCACGCTCTAACAGTCTTGAATGCAGATAGAAAACATCACCCGGATATGCCTCACGACCTGGTGGTCTTTTCAACAGCAAGGAAAGGGTACGATATGCGGTTGCATGTTTACTCAGATCATCATAGACGATCAGGACATCATCCCCATTTTCCATCCATTCCTCTCCCATTGCGCAGCCTGCATATGGTGCAATGTACTGCAATGGTGCCAAGTCACTTGCCGTTGAAACAACGACTGTCGTATATGCCATCGCTCCAAAATCTTCCAGTGTTTTTACAATAGAAGCAACCGTTGATGCTTTCTGCCCAATGGCTACATAAATACACTTTACATTTTCTTTTTTCTGGTTGATGATCGTATCGATCGCAATTGCCGTTTTTCCGGTCTGACGGTCACCGATGATCAACTCACGCTGACCTCGTCCGATCGGAACCATGGAATCGATCGCTTTGATACCGGTCTGCAGCGGGGTGCTTACTTTCTTTCTGGAAATAACACCCGGTGCGACACGCTCGATCTGACGATGTTTTTGTGTTTCCACCGGTCCTTTTCCATCGATCGGCTGACCCAGTGCATTGACGACACGCCCGAGCAATGCATCTCCAACCGGCACCTCTACCACTCGTCCGGTCGTCTTTACGGTATCGCCTTCATTAATATTTCTATGATCTCCGAGCAGTACGGCACCGACATTATCTTCTTCAAGGTTCAACACCATTCCATAGATTTCTCCTGGAAATTCCAGCAGTTCTCCCTGCATGGCTTTTTCTAGTCCATGGATACGTGCAATTCCATCTGCCACCTGAATGACAGTACCAACCTCAGACACTTCCAATTTCGAAGCATAACGTTCAATCTGCTCTTTGATAACGGAACTAATCTCCTCTGGTTTCAAATTCATGGCGTGATCTCACCTGCTTTCAATTGTATTTTTGATAATTCTCTTGATAAATCATACAGCTTTGTTCGGATACTGCTGTCTACCACGCGGTCTTTGATGCGAATCACCATTCCACCGATCAACGACGGTTCTACATCATAATGCATCTCAAATGTCGTATAATCGGTCGTATCGAGCAGTTTCTGCTCAATATCTTTTTTCTGCACATTGTTTAATTCCACTGCCGTTTTTACATAGGCGGTTCCGATGTGCTTATATTCTTTCACGCTGTCGACGAAATAAGTCAGCACGGACAGAATCTCTGTGGCATGGTTTTTCTCTACTAAAAGCAACAGAAGACCCGTAATTTCATCTGCAATATTTCCTTTAAAGATTTTTTCTAATACCTGTTTTTTTTCTTCTCTTACGATACGAGGATGGGCTAAAAGCTGTGTCAGCTGCGGATCTTTTTGAAGCAGATTCTGCACATGTTTCACATCAGAAAGATACGCATCCACCTTCTTTTGCTCCACGGCTGCCTGAAATAACGCATCCCCATACACATTGGATACTAGCTTTGCCATGTCGACTCACCCATCTCTCTTAACGTTTCCTCCACCAGGGAATCCTGAATCGTGGTATCAATATTTGCGCTGACTACCTTTGCCGCCATTGCAGAAGCAATGGCGATCATTTCCTGTTTCATATCATCCATCGCGCGTTTTTTCTCAAGCTCCGCCTCTTCTCTGGCACGCTTGATGATCGCCGCGGCTTCTTCTTTCGCCTCATCGATGATCTTCGTCTCATTTTTCAATGCCTTCTGACGTGCATCGGACAAAATGTCTTCTGCCTCTTTTTCCACGTTTTTCAGTTTTGCATCGTAGGTCTCTTTTAGCTCTGCCGCTTTCGCTTTATCGCTCTTTGCAGACTCGATTTCCCCTTTGATCCTATCCTGTCTGTCCTGCAATACTTTTCGAACCGGATTAAACAGATTATAGGATAAGAGAGTAAATAGTACAAAAACGGAAATTACAAGCTGTATCGTTGCATCCGAGATCAACTGTAAATCCAGATTAAATAATCTTACCATAACCTTTTATTTCCGCCTCCTTTCCGCAATTTTGCTACTTTTTCTTATAAGAGTGGTTTCACGAAAAGCAGTAAGATTGCGACCAACAGACCATACAGACCGGTTGTCTCGGCTACCGCCTGTCCTAAAAGCATGGTGGATGTGATGCTTGACTTTGCACCCGGGTTTTTACCTACGGCACTTGCTGCGTGACCAGCAGCAATACCCTGTCCAATACCAGGTCCGATACCTGCGATAACTGCTAAACCTGCACCGATTGCGGAGCATGCTAAAATTAAATCCTGTCCTGTAATGTTCATACTATTATTTCCTCCTTCATTTTGAAAAAATTGTTGTTTACTCCTCTGTGGTCATGGCGTTGTTGATATACGTCATGGTCAACATACAGAATACATAGGTCTGAATCGCACCGGAAAACAAATCGAAATACACATGTAATGCCGCCGGCCAGATCACTGCAAACCAATGTAACAAGCCATATACCAAAGACATCATAATGGTTCCGGATAACACGTTTGCGAACAAACGTAACGACAACGATACCGGAACGGCCAATTCGCTGATGACATTGATCGGAAACCAGATTGGCAGCCATGGCGGCAGCGGAGAACACATATCTTTCCAGATATCCTTCTTTTTCTGGTACTTGAACTGATTGAAATGAATCAGCACAAACGTAATCACTGCCAACGCAAGTGTCGTACCATAATCCGCTGTAGGCGGACGCAGTCCAAACAGACCAGAAAGATTACTTGCCAGAATAAAGACGAAAATGGTGCTGATGTAGTTTACAAATTTCGGACTATTCTTTCCCATTGCGTCTCCAACCATGTGGTCCAGTGCTTCTACGATCATTTCCACAATATTCTGGAATGTTCCCGGCACTTCGGATGCCGTTTTAAATCGATGTTTTACATAAAAGGAAAATCCGACTAAAACCAACACGATGATAAGCAAACATACATGCGTTGTCGTAATCCATACCTCATGGCCAAACAAATGGAACTTCACCAGACCATGAATCATAACATCGATATCATCCGCACCGGAAGCCATCAATATTGCACGATTCACACACTCACCCCCTTCGAGATTCTTAATTTTCCTTTTCCAAACCAACGCAGCCAAACTGCGACAGTACGGATCGGTTTTTACTCTGCATCATACTCCACCTCATGAATTCCCCGAAGCTTCAAAATGCATTTATGTGTAAAAGGCTGTAAATAAGCGGCTGCTTTTAAGCCCATAACACCAATAAAACATGCGATTATATCGCCAATACGTAAAAACGCGACTGTAAAAAATAAAACTACCACTATGATATAACGGAGCGCAGACTTTGCGGCAATGCGCTTTTTTTCATCTCTGCCCTCCAATTCAAAACTGACAGCATCTTCTAAAATCACTGCCATGTGAAGTGCCATGCCGATTGCTGTTACAATGCCAATCCATAAACCAATTGAGAAAAACAGCTTTTCTTTTACCAGAAAAATGCCGCCAAGCTCAATGATCCCACCATAAATCAGCAACTCTAAAATAAGCTCCGGCAACACACTATTTAATCTTTTTAGCATAACGCTCCCTCCCCTGATAATTTCGCTAATTTTACGGATGACTGATATGATGTCTGTCATCCTCATCCTGCTCATATATTTTTTTCGCCATAATATAGCAATTTCTGAACCCTGCAAGAGCTCCAATTAAAAAAAAGGGAATACATAACCATTTTATCTGAAACTTATTTCCTAGAAAAATTCCAAGTGCCACGCAAAGAAAAATCGGCACCAACATATTGATCGCAAACTGTGTCACCATTGTCAGTGACTGCCATACACCTTTTTTATACCCCATCTGCTTTCCCCCTCTGACATTTCGTACTCTCACCGTCTTTTTGATTATAACACTCCTATCCCTGTCTCTACAACCATTATTTTCTGTAATACGAGTTCCGTTTTTCGGAAAAAATGAGAATTTTTCCCTTTTTCTAGGTTTTTGTAGATTTTTTAGTTATTTTGACGAAATTTTATGACATCTACTCTCGTATAGTTTACCCCGATTCACAAGGTACTACTCTGTTTTTCCTAAAAAAAGAACCTGCATGTTCTCTCATACAGGTTCTCTTTCTATAATGTAAATGTAATTTTTCGTCCGCTTCGTTGATAGGCAACAAGTTCGACGCCAGCTGCCTGCAACATCCGTTTCGATGCAATCACGCCTGGCGTGTCTTTATATTTATCCGAATCGTACACGATCGTGCGAATGCCAGATTGAATGATCGCTTTTGCACATTCATTGCAGGGAAAAAGTGTGACATAGAGTTTTGCCCCTTCCAGGCTGCCGCCACGATAATTTAAAATTGCATTTAATTCACTATGTGTCACATACAGATATTTTGTATCTAGCGGACTTTCTCCTTCTCTCGCCCAGGGGAATTCATCATCCGAACATCCGATTGGAAATCCGTTGTACCCCATAGATAAAATTTTATTATCCTGGCTGACAATACAGGCTCCAACCTGAGAATTTGGATCCTTCGACCGCATTGCAGAAAGTGACGCAACCCCCATAAAATATTCATCCCATGTGATATAATCTTCTCGTTTGTCACTCATAAAGTTCCTCCTAAATTTATACTAGTTCCATTTCCTCTCGTCCGCCAAATGCTTCATCAAACTCAGTCAAAAGACGTGCCAGTTTTTTGACAGACTGACTTAATGTCTCATAGCAAAGTCCATATGTTTGAAGTGGACCACCATAAGGATTCATAATTTCCAATTCGTCACCCGTCAGATCAGTCAAAACATGCACATTTTCCTCACGTGCATTCGCATAGTTCTCCAAAATTTTTTCCCTCTGTATCTCTTCCATCGGAAGTAACAGTGTATCTTCATCAATATCTTCTTCTTTCAACTGACTCGACATATAATTTTCCATATTAATTCCATTGCTGATCATGACAGCCTCCGCTTTTGGATTTAGAGGTTCCGGAAATAATACCACCAATCCTTTTGCTTCAATTTCTAATTCCGAATCTGGAATACATTCCCTCAGAATTCCTGCTGCCATAGGAGCACGACAATTTCCGCTTTCCGCAACAAAAATAACTTTCTTAAACTTTCTCATCCTATCACCTTACATTCGCTTTTCTTTACACTTCCATTTCGTCTACACTTTTATCACATGATGTCCAGCTGCCTTCAACAATCGATTCATGATCGCCTCACCCATCTGTGGCGTATAGAAGCTCTCAGAATAAATCCGGTCCACTTCCAATGCATCAAAGTCTCGCAGTACAGAGTACAGATTCCGGGCTATGACTGCCTCTTCGCTACGCGCTCCGATACAGACCACATATCCATGCTGATATTGTGCGGCTGTTTCCTCCGTGGCAATAATGCCTACTTTTTTCCCTGCATGCTCATCTGCCTGCGCACACTGATCAATCTTTTTGATCACCGCAGCCGGATTGCCTTCTACAATGAGTAAATCTGCATTTGGCGCATAATGCTTGTATTTCATACCCGGCACATTCGTGTCTTCTTCATGATCCACTGTATCAACTTCTGACTTTGTCTTTACTTCACCAATCACTTCCGCGATCATTTTTTGAGAAATGCACCCCGGTCGTAAGATTGTCGGTACATTTCCTGTCAAATCTATAATTGTTGATTCCATACCAAGTTCTACGGAACCGCCATCTAAGATCAGATCTACTTTCCCTGACAAATCCTCATATACATGTGAAGCCTCTGTCGGGCTCGGACGTCCGGATGAATTTGCACTCGGTCCCGTCACATAACCGCCACCTGCACGAATCAATGCCAGCGTAACCGGATGCCCTGGCATACGGACCGCTACAGTATTCTGTCCACCTGTTGTCTCATACGGTACACGATCATTTTTTTTAAGAACCATCGTAAGAGGACCCGGCCAGAATGCCTCTGCCAGCTGATACGCCTCTTTTGGCAGGTTTCTCGTAATATTTTCAACAGATTGCATCTCTGCTACAAGCACGATCAGAGGGTTATCGGACGGTCTCCCTTTTGCCGCATATACCTTCTTCGATGACTCCGCCTGGAGCGCATCGCCACCCACACCATAAACAGTTTCGGTCGGAAATGCAACCAAACCTCCATTTTTCAGAATCCTACCTGCTTTCTGCAATACCGCAGCATCTATCGTAACATCTCCTGTTACTTTTTCTATTTCCGTATTCATAATTTCCTTTCCTTCGTCAAATGGATTCTTTCATATCTTTTTTTATTATACCACTTTCTCATAAGGCGGACAACCTCTTGCAGAGTTTTAATATTTATGTAATAATGTTCTTAGAAACGTTCTTTTTTATTTTTATTAAATATAAATTTATTATAAGGAGAAAACAAATGTCAATTAAACAAATTCTTTTTGGATTTACAGATCAAAATGTTCCATTGTTTTTATATCGTTTGGAAAATAAATATGGAGCTTACGTCACTGTTACAAATTATGGCTGTCGTGTCACTTCTTTATTTGTACCTGATAAAAACAACAGACTTACAAATGTAGTTCTTGGCTTTTGTGACAGTGCTTCCTATCTAAAGGATGACGCCAGTTTAGGCGCTGTTGTTGGTCGTTATGCCAATCGTATCGCCAATGCCTCTTTTTCCTTAAACGGAAAAGATTACACCCTTGCGAAAAATAATGGGGCGAATCATTTGCACGGAGGACCGACTGGTTTTGCAAATCGCGTATGGGATGCCAGCCCAAAGGAAAATTCTATTACCTTTACCCGCCTGTCCGTAGACGGTGAAGAAGGATTCCCGGGAAATTTAAAATTATCCGTAACCTATCAGTTTACGGACGACAACACATTGAACATTTCCTATTATGCCGAAACAGATGCTGATACAATCTTAAATTTAACAAACCATACCTATTTCAATTTAAACGGAGAAGGCGGACCTTTGGTCTATTCGCATATTTTACAGTTAAACGCTGATCAAATGACCGAAATTTTCCCGGATCTGATTCCGACTGGTCAATTACAGCCTGTAGAAAAAACCGTGTTTGATTTTCGTGTCCCAAAATCCCTCGGTCCGATAACAACAGAAGATTTGCAATATCAGTATGCAAAGACCTATGACCATAATTTTGTATTGTCAAAACCAAGCCAAACCTTTGCACCTGCGGCCATTATCTATTCTCCAACAAGCGGAATCGAACTGACCTGTTCTACCGATCAGCCGGGTCTTCAGCTTTATATTCCGGCGGGGAATGTTGCAGAAAAAGGTTATCACGGTGAACCTTATACCAAAGGCAGCGCGTTCTGTTTGGAGACACAGCACTATCCAGATTCCATTCATCATGCAAACTTTCCAAGTGTTGTATTAAAATCTGGGGATTGTTTTTCCTCCAAAACCTCGTATCATTTTTCTATCAAGAATTAATTTTTATGTTTTTTCCTAATATTATTGTTTTTTTGATTTGTATCCGGTGACACTTTTTTACCGGATACAAATCTGTCTTTTACTTTTTCCCCAGATAAATCTGTATTCCCGTGCATATTGCCTCTGCCACCTTCTTCTGATACTCTTCTGATGACAGCAATGCGGCTTCCTGTGGATTCGACAAAAATCCACATTCTACAATTACTGCCGGAATACTGGTCTTTTTTAAAATATAATAGCTTTCATTCGCCTTTGCCTGACGTTTATTTTCCTTATCCAACGTTTCGATCAATTCCTTTTGCAGACACTCTGCCAGTTCCTTCCCCCCTGAAGACTGTCCATGATAAAACACCTGTGCACCTTTTACACTTTCAGCCGGATAGCTGTTTTGATGAACACTGACAAGCAACGCGCCCTTTGCGTCCTCAATTTTCTTGCAACGCCTCTGTAAGTCCTGCACTTTATGGCTTGTTGCATTTTCATCATACAATCCATTGTCATCTTCTCTTGTCATAATTACAGTATATTTTTCTTTTTCTAAATCTTCTTTTAATTTTTTTGCTATGCTGAGATTAATTACTTTTTCCTGTTCCCCATGAATTCCTACTTTTCCAGGATCATCTCCGCCATGTCCTGCATCCACAATAATTATGTTATTCGTTTGCTCTTTCGGTTGAATCTGTGCCTCTGTTTTTACGCTGTCCCTTTTTGCTGCATCCATATTCGATACCTGCTTATGTGAAACTTCCTGTCCTTTTTGCAATTCTAATGTCATAACTGCCAAGCCGAACGCAGCTACAATTAGACATATTCCCATTCTGCTTTCTAGTTTATCGCGCTTTGATCTCCA
>JBJENW010000099.1:0-3221 GCA_051880395.1 Lachnospiraceae bacterium
CTGTGTGCAGAGAGAGAAGAAAAATTAGAGAAGCTGGCACAGAAAATAGATGAGCGTGTACAGACAACCGATGAGTTGGCACAAATAATAGAAGGGAGTGCACAGGCAAAAGCGGAAGCTGTACAGGCAAAAGTGGAAGCAGCACAGGCAAAAGCGGATTTAGCACAGGCAAAAGCTGAGCGTGCGCAAGCAGAAGCTGAGAGTGCGCAGGCAGAAGATGGATGGCAAAGTCTGATGAAAATACGAAAACGTGAAAATCAGTTGAATGATTCGTCCAAAGCAGAAGGAGGTTGAGTGAGAAAATGTACAAGTATCCTTTTCACAGCGATTTTAAAGAAATTAGAAAACGACCGGATTTTGTAGATCGGACAGAGGCATTAGAAAAATTATGGGCAAAAAGCAAGTTCCAATGCGGGCTGCGTGGCTGTGGAAAATCTTCTTTTCTGTCTATGGCAGCCTACTGTCTTGACAAAAAAGAGAATGCAGATGACATCTTCGCGGGAACTTATATTGCGACAACAGACTGGTATCGGGAGAATAAAAACCAGTATCCGGTGATTGCACTTTCGTTTCGCGACAGTCAGGCAGAAAAGTATGGACAGGCGATTGCATATCTGGGGCAAAAAATGCAGCAGGTGTATCACAGATTTATGCCGGAATTGTTGGATCGGGAAATGTTAAGAGACACAGAATACGGGTTTCGGAGAGCAAAACAGTACAGAGATGATGCAGCACGGATCCTGCTGGGAACTGCCGATGAGGCGGATATCCGATCCAGCCTGCGGAATCTGGTCAGTGCGTTGGAACGCCCATGCATTTTGATTGACGATTTCCATTGTATTTTTGAAATGGCAAATCGATATGGATATGAAGAAGAAATCGAAGCGTTTATGCAGGAATGGTTTGGAGATGTGTATGATCTGGAAGATTCGACCAGTTATATTTTGGTTATGGAAGAACCGTATGAGACGCAGACGAGATTTTTCTTTGGTGCAGCAGAAGTGAACTATGATGAACCGAAAAGTCCGTTTTTTACACCAAAAAAACAGGGGACATCAGATGCTTATTTGCAGACCTTCTTTTTAGAAGAAAACGATCTGCAGATGTTTTTTGAATCGAAACAGTTGGATTTGCGTGAAGAATATGAATTCGCAAAAGAGAAGCTGGAACGAGAATACAGGGAACAAAAAGAGAAGCTTATTGCATACAGAGAACAGCAGAGCACGTGTCGAGAATCGTTTGCAGAAACTATAAATTACCACTCGAAGTTTGCGGGAGTCCTCCGTTTACCTCCGCTTCCTAAAAATGAAAACTATCGTGTACGGAATGAATTTTTGCAGGATTTATATCAGGTATTTCGAAAAAATCTGGGAGATAGCGAGGCAGTATATCGGGCATTGACCCATTGGCAGAAAGGCTCGAACCAGACAAATGAATTTCTGGAAAATCTCTGCTCGGAATGTAAGAAAAACGAGAAAGATAACTGGCTGACGAGGCGGATGAAGGACTGTCCGACAGAGTGGGATACAGATGTATATTATACATATACCGGAAATGGATTGGAACTTCATATTTCCACGGTAGAGAGGAAGGAAAGTATCTTTTTTTCGGATCCTTATTATTGCAAATTATATCTTTCTCCAAAGAATACAGACAGATGTGAGATGTTTTTGGAAGTTTTGGAGTGGATGTTACAGAACTGCAGATATCGGTTTGCAGTAATAGTTTTCAAAGATCAGAGGGATGATGCAATCTGTTGCTGGGTACGGCAGGAGGATCTGCCTGTTATGGATGCGTTTGCAGAGAAGCAGAAGGAGAAATTGTCGAAATCTTGTCTGTTTCTGGCATATCGCGGAATGCTGGGCTTGAGCCGGGACAGTGCATGCCGCAGCCATATGGAGATGCATGCAGTTATGTTCACATCGTATTTTCGGTTTGTCGAGATGACGGAGAGAACGGTTGAACTATATGATGCGTATCAATTTATGATCGATCGTTGGAACGGAAAATATGATACACCAAATACTCTTAACGATAGGAAGTATGATGAACTGGACCTGCAGATGCTGTTGATCTTGCTGGAAACATTGGAGAGTGTGATCTTAGACCGCGAGGTGAAAGGAGACCATTTTCTTTTAATGAAAGAAACAAAATTATGGCGAAAAATGAGAAATTGCTTTCGTCGTGCAACATGGAAGGAGCGGGAGAAATCTTTATGTCGAGAATAGGCTGCACAAAGCAAAAATGAGTAGAGAAGAAGGAAAATTTGTGTTATTGAAACCATTTTATTCAGCGAAAATTGCCGTTTTAGCCGAAGGCACAAAGAACAGCACATAACAGGAGGTGAAATCAGAATGATCTATATGACTGGGGATTGTCATGGGAACTTCGAACGTTTTCATAAAAAAGAAAGAACGAAGGTTGGATTTGGTAAAAAGGAGACGGATATTGTTATTGTATGCGGTGATTTTGGGTTGCTGTGGGCAAAAGATCAGACATTTGTATATCATTTGAAATGGATGGAACAGCTTCCGTTTACACTGTTGTGGGTGCCGGGAAACCATGAAAATTATGATATGATCGCAGAGTATCCGTTGGAAGAATGGCATGGTGGAAAGGTCCGTCAAGTTATTCGGGATAAAGTGATCATGTTGGAACGTGGGCAGATTTTTAATATTGAAGGAAAAACATTTTTTGCGTTTGGGGGAGCATCCAGTCATGATATTGGTGGTGGTATTTTGGATAAAAAATCTTTGACTTATGAAACAGACCGTAAGAAAGCCGTTCAGAGCAGAAAACCATTTCGAATAAAACATGAAACATGGTGGCCGCAGGAGCTTCCTTCCAGCGAGGAATTGAAAGAAGGAAAAAGAAATTTGAGGCGAGTGAACAATCAAGTAGATTATGTGATCACGCATTGCGGTTCGAATCGAATGCAGGAAGCACTTGGTCTTTACCATATCCAAACCAGACAGCCGGTGGAGTGGTACAAGCAGAATTGTCTGACTGACTATTTGGAAGAGTTGGAGGAAACATTGCAGTATCAGCATTGGTTTTGCGGACACTATCATGAAGAAGTGCAGCTGGATGCGAAACATACGATTTTGTATCAAAGTGTAATTCCAATAAATTGAATACGAAAACATAAAAGTCAGTTGAATGATTTGCCCAAAATAGAAGGAGGAATTGCGATGAAAATACGTTCTGATTATGTAACAAAT
>JBJENW010000100.1:0-3202 GCA_051880395.1 Lachnospiraceae bacterium
CGTTTCGGACATTTGGCGGGCCGCCCCCAGTGTCCGTTCCCCGTCAAATTCCGAAAACGTCCGTATAGGAAAAACCGAAAAGTTGACCTCGCAAACGTTTTTCTTGGCATGGGAGGGAAAGTCTGTTAGAATGGAAGGAGAATAACAAAAATAGGAGGAGGATTTGTTATGCAGTATTCAATTGAGGGAGAAACCTTCCCGGTTGTCATCTGTACCTTAGAGCCGGGAGAGATGATGATCACGGAAAAGGGCGCAATGTCTTGGATGTCACCGAATATGAAAATGGAGACAAAAGGCGGCGGCGTCGGAAAAATGATCGGTCGTATGTTTAATGGGGAAAGCATGTTTCAGAACCATTATACGGCGATGGACACACAGGGATTGATTGCATTTGCATCCAGCTTTCCAGGGTCGATCCGTGCGTTTGATGTGGCTCCAGGACAGGAAGTGATCTGTCAGAAAAGCGCTTTTCTTGCATCCGAGGCAGGTGTGGAGCTTTCAACGTTCTTTCAGAAAAAAATAGGAGGCGCATTGTTTGGCGGTGAAGGATTTATCATGCAGAGACTGTCCGGACAGGGAACAGTATTTGTAGAATTCGATGGTTCGATCAAAGAGTATTATCTGCAACCGGGACAGAAAATTTTAGTGGATACCGGATATCTGGCAGCGATGGATTCTACCTGCAGCCTTGATATCAAATCGGTGCCGGGTGTCAAAAATATGATGTTTGGCGGGGAAGGAATCTTTAATACAGAAATCACAGGACCGGGTCGTGTATTCTTACAGACGATGCCGATCCAGCAGATGGCAGGTTCGATTCGTCCGTATATTCCATCTGGAAGCTGAAAAAAGAACGGATGAAAAAACAGACGCAGTGGCAGGCTGTCACACACACATTTGGACCCGTGTATGACAGCCGGTCACAAATCTTGATTCTCGGCTCTTTTCCATCGGTGAAATCCCGCCAGCAGCAGTTTTACTATGGACACCCGCAAAACCGTTTTTGGAAACTGCTTGCGCGTATTTTTGGAGAGGAGAACGTACCGGATACGATTCCAAAAAAGAAAACATTTTTGCTGCAGCATCGAATCGCAGTGTGGGATGTCATCGAATCCTGCGAGATCATCGGTTCGAGTGACAGCAGTATCCGAAATGTGACACCGAATGATATTGCAGGATTATTGGAGCAGACGCAGATAAAGACGATTTTTTGTAACGGTACAAAGTCGTATGAATTATTTCAAAGATATGTAGCGGATACGATCAAAGATGCTTCTGTTACAGTAGAAAAACTGCCAAGCACGAGTCCGGCAAACGCAGCCTGGAAGCTGGAACGTTTGGAAACAGCCTGGGCGGTGGTACGAGACATCAGGAAAGAACAACGATAGGAGCGCAGCATGTATAAAATTTTAATCGTAGAGGACGATACCGTCATCGCCAAAGAATTAGAAAAACAATTGAAAGCATGGGGATATGAAACATATCTGGTAGAAGATTTTCAAAATGTACTGACACAGTTTGCACAAGTTTCGCCGCATCTGGTGCTTTTGGATATCGGACTTCCAATCTATAACGGTTACCACTGGTGCAGTGAAATTCGAAAAGTTTCCCGTGTGCCGGTCATTTTTTTATCTTCAATGACCGACAATATGAACATTATCATGGCGATGAACATGGGTGGAGACGATTTTATCGAAAAACCGTTTGAGTTAAATGTACTTGTGGCAAAAATTCAGGCACTGTTGCGTCGGACCTATGATTTCGGTGTGGAGTACCATCTCATTGAGCATCGTGGTGTCGTTTTGGACACCAGTAATAATACGCTGCTATATGAAGGACAGGAATTGCCTTTTTCGAAAAACGAGTATAAGATCATGCAGATTCTTCTGGAACACCACGGTTCCATTGTCAGCCGTGAGGATATCATGACATATCTGTGGGAGTCGGACAGTTATATTGACGATAACACGTTAACCGTAAACATTACCCGTCTGCGCAGAAAGTTAGAGCAGATCGGTTTAAAAAATTTTATTGAGACAAAAAAAGGAATCGGCTACATGATCGCATAAAGGAGACGACATTGAATTATTTGATCGAATATATAAAAAAACACCGGCACGTACTGGAGTATCTGATGGTATGTGCCTTTTTCTATTGGATGTTAAATTTCCTGCAGCCGGTAGGAAAACGCGATACGCTCTATGGACTACTGATCTTTTCGGCGATTGGTCTGGTATTCGGAGGGTATGGATTTTTTCGCTACCGGAATCGGAAAAAGAAACTGGAAGAAATGATGATGGACCCGGTATTGTATCTGGATGAGATGGAAGAACCTGCAAATGCATTGGAAGAAGCATATCAGATTTGTCTGCGTGAAATGGAAAAACAAAATGGCATGCTGGTATCCGCGCAGGATCAGAAATATACAGATATGTTAGAGTATTATACACTCTGGGCGCATCAGATCAAAACTCCGATAGCAGGGATGCGTTTGATCTTTCAAGGAATGCAGGAGAAAACAGAGGAGATGATCGAACTAGAGCAGGGGTTGTTTTCCATTGAGCAGTATGTGGAAATGGTATTGTCGTATCTGCGACTGGGCAGCACATCAAAAGATTTCGTTTTTGAACATGTGGAATTGGAGGATGTAGTAAAAAAGGCAGTACATAAATACGCGCGTTCATTTATCCGGCGTCACATTGCACTTCGAATGGATGTGCCGCAGAAAATCGTTCTGACAGATGAAAAATGGCTGACTTTTGTGATTGAACAGATTCTGTCTAATGCGCTCAAATATACAAAAAGGGGAAGTGTCTCCATTTCATTGGAAGAGCCACAGATTCTTGTGATCGCAGATACCGGTATCGGAATCGCGTCGGAGGATCTGCCACGGATCTTTGAAAAAGGATACACTGGATATAACGGTAGAAGTGACCGAAAATCTACCGGAATCGGTCTTTATCTGTGCAAAAAAATCATGGAACAGATGGGGCACGAGATCACCATCACATCCGAACTCTCAAAAGGAACGAGTGTGCGGCTGCATCTCAACAGTCATTCCATACAGGGCGAATAAAATTTTTTTGTTGAAAAATATCTCAACTGTGGGGATTCCCTACACGGACGTTTCCGGTATTTGGCGGGGGAACACAAGGGGAGGGGCTGCTGGCAGGGAAGTGGCTAGACAGAAATGAAGTCGAGT
>JBJENW010000101.1:0-3187 GCA_051880395.1 Lachnospiraceae bacterium
TACTATACCGCATGCACATGACGCTATGGTGAATCTGAAAGTGACATTTTTGTAATATTCAAAACTTCTGATTTGTCTGGCCAACCACTACTTTATTGGCCCCACTACCTTTTGGGAAGTTTGACGAAAAATATCTCAACAGGGGGGATTCCTATGCGGACGTTTCCGACATTCGGCTGGGAGAGAACACAGGGGCGGCTGGTTCAAAAGTGGCTAGACAGAAATGAAGTCGAGTTCGAACGGCTGGGATTGTGATGCTTTATTTTTGCTGTTTTTCGAATGTCGGACAGTCTGCACAAAATTGTACGCGCAAGTAAGAATCAAAAACGGATTCTTTCTTGCGCGTACAATTTTGCACAGCCAGTCCGCCGAACGAAAGACAGCAAAGGCATCACAATCCCACCCGTCCGAGCTCACTATCATTTCTGTCAAAGCCACTTTTGAACCAGCCGCCCCTGTGTTCTCTCCCAGCCGAATGCCGGAAACTGTGTATGGGTACCGATTGGTTGAGATGTTTTTCATCAAGACTTAAAAAAAATGGAAGTCCGTAAAGTAATGATCTGTCCGGTCATATTTCTACGACGATTTTCATTTCAAGTAGATAATTTTGCGGTTTAAATATGTTGTATGTCAGGCATTTGTGGAGAAATATCCATAGAATATTTACTCATTAATATATGATCAGAAATTATTCTACTTTTATAGAGCAATTACGGATAAAAAAGCATTTTTCCTAAATTGCGGAAAGTTTCGCTTATATTCATTCTGCTTGTAATCGCAGAATCAAGAAATATATTTTTGTTTATAGCTTATGAGTAAATATGAAAAATATAAATATATGAAAACAAAGTTGAGCAAATCGCAACATTACTCCCCTCACTTTTCAAAAATTCTGACGAAAAACATCTCAACCAAACGTTTCCAATACACAGTTTCCGGTATTTGGCGGGGGTACACAAGGGGCGGGGCTGCTGGCAGGGAAGTGGCTTTGACAGAAATGATAGTGAGCTCGGGTGGGGAAACTTGCGATGCCTTTCCTGTCTTGCCGTAAGGCGGAGAGGCTGTGCGGATGTGTACGCCAGAGAAAGAATCCGTTTTTGAATCTTGCTCTGGCGTACACATCCGTGCAGACTGTCCGACATTCGGAAGACAGGAAAAATCAAGCATCGCAAGTTTCCCCACCCGAACTCGACTTCATTTCTGTCTAGCCACTTCCCTGCCAGCAGCCCTGCCCCTTGTGTACCACCGCCAAATACCGGAAACGTCCGCATAGGAACTCCCACGGTTGAGATATTTTTCGTTAAAATCCCCAAAAAGTAGTGGAGGCAGTAACGTAGTGGTTTGCTCGACAAATCAGATTTTGATAAAAATTGACCACCCGGAAAGTTCCGAGTGGCCAATCGATTTTAGGCATGTACGTCTTCAAATTCCTTCTGGATTTCTGCATCCGGTGCAGGAGTCAAAAGACTGACTATGATATTTACGAGTAATGCAATCACAAATGCCGGTAATAATTCGTAGATGTCAAAGACTCCACCGAGCGGCCTGAGCGCATATTTCCATACAAACACCATGATTCCTCCGCTGAGCATTCCAAAGATTGCACCGTATTTATTGCTTCTCTTCCAGAAGAGTGCTAAAAGCACAACCGGACCAAAAGCAGCTCCGAAACCGGCCCATGCAAAGCTGACGATTCCAAATACACTGCTCGATGGGTCTCTTGCGATAAAGATGGAGATGGCACTGATGACTAAAACTGTCACACGGGCAATCACAACCGATGCCTTCTCACTCAGCTCGATGTGCAGAAAATCATGGAAGAAATTCTGGGAAATACCGGAAGCCGCCACCAATAGCTGACTGTCTGCTGTGGACATCGTTGCTGCCAGAATTCCGGCCAGGATCACGCCTGCGATCAAAGCCGTTGCCACTCCATGCTGACTGAGCAGATGCGCAATGTTTACAATGATCGTTTCACTATCGCTGCCCTCTAATTTCGGCAATGCGCCGGCATTCGTCATACCCAGTCCGATGACACCGATAAAAATGGCGGCTGCCATCGAGATAAATACCCAGACAGTTGCGATCCTTCGGGAAAGCGTCAACTGTTTTTCATCGCGTGAGGCCATAAAACGCAGTAAAATATGCGGCATACCAAAGTACCCAAGTCCCCACGCCATCGTTGATATAATGCTTAAAAGTCCATAGGAATTTGCTGTGTTTGTCTCCGGCACATGCGTCTGCACCATGGAGAGATACCCCGGCAGTGATTTTGCATTTTCAAGTACACTAGAAAAGCCGCCCGCCTGTGAGGTTCCATAGATAAATACAACGACCAGCGCGATCGTCATCACGATACTCTGAATTAAGTCCGTTGTCGATGCCGCTAAAAATCCTCCAAGTGCGGTATATCCCACAATAATGATCGCGCAGATGATCATTGCCGTCAGATAATTTACTCCAAACAAGGAACGGAATAATTTTCCGCACGCTGCAAAACCGCTTGCCGTATACGGAATGAAAAATACCACAATGATCAAAGCGGCGATACAGGTCAGTACATTTTTCTTGTCATGATACCGTTTTCCAAAGAAATCCGGAATCGTGATCGCGTCAATGCGCTGACTGTAACGACGAATCCGCTTGGATACGATCAGCCAGTTTACCCAGGTTCCGATTCCCAGACCGATCGCCGTCCAAGCCGCATCACAGACACCGGTCAGATACGCCACTCCCGGCAGTCCCATCAGAAGCCAGCTGCTCATATCACTGGCCTCCGCACTCATAGCTGTTACCAACGGTCCTAATTTTCGACCTCCCAAATAGAAGTCATCCACAGTGTTGTTCGTTTTTGAAAATTTGATTCCGATTCCAAGCATCATTCCAAGATACAAAAGAATCGCAATCATGATCACAATCGATGATGTCATAATAATCCTCTCTTTCCATTTTTCTATCATACATCTGCTATTATACACACGAAAAGAAATAGATAGCAAGAAGAAAATTTCTATTTTCCGGGCTAACCACTACGTTCATCTACCCACTACTTTTTTGGAGGGCGAAAAATATCTCAACCGGGAGAATTCCATACCCGGACGTTTCGCAGCACGCCAGGCATCTTGGCAAAAAACACGGCTCCTGCGCAGGTGAGCTATGTGCTAAGAGTGCCTAATACTCTCAGGAT
>JBJENW010000102.1:0-18441 GCA_051880395.1 Lachnospiraceae bacterium
CCGAATCCCGGAAACTGTGTATCGAAAACGGTAGGCTGAGATATTTTTTGCTCAGGAAAAGAAATGGTTGCCCTTGGAAAAAGCATTACAAAGTAAACATATATTGGTTGGAACATTGTTTTGAATATCCCAAAAAGTATCGGGTTCATGATACTCTTCCAAGCGAAAAATATCTCAACTTTTCGTTTCCAATACACAGTTTCCGGTATCCGGCGGCACGGCGACAGGGGTGGAGGGTACCAATCTGGCTTTGACAGAAATGATAGTGAGTTTGGAGGGGAGCGTTTGTGATGCCTTTGCTGTTTTGCCGAGAGGCGGACTGGCTGTGCGAAGGTGTATGTCCAGGAAAGAGTCCGCTTCTGAGTCTTTCCTGGACATACACCTTCGTGCAGACTGTACGACATTCGGAAAACAGCAAAAATAAAGCATCGCAAACGCTCCCCTCCAAAACTCGACTTCATTTCTGTCTAGCCAGATTGGTACCCTCCACCCCTGTCGCCGTGCCGCCGGATACCAGAAACGTCCGCATAGAAAACCCCCAGTTGAGATATTTTTCGCACATCCCCCTTTCAAAGAGTGGTGGTGTCGATATTGTTTTGGATAGTTGATATCGTAGTGGTCGCAACACTTAAGCGAAAATAATGATGTTCCGAATTTTAAAGTATCGAGAATGGGGGCAGTTGTGATACAATGAGAGAACATAATAAGAAAATGGAGGTTCATAGATGAAGAAAGTATTAACGATTGCCGGTAGTGACTGTAGCGGTGGCGCAGGCATTCAGGCAGACATCAAAACAATGACGATGCATGGGGTATATGCGATGAGCGCGATCACGGCATTGACGGCACAGAATACAACGGGAGTGGCAGGGGTGATGGAAGTATCACCGAAGTTTTTTCGGATGCAGTTGGAAAGTATTTTTACAGATATTTATCCGGATGCAGTAAAAATCGGTATGGTCTCTTCGGCAACATTGATCCATGTGATCGCAGAGATGTTAAAAAAGTATCCGGTCGAGCATGTGGTGGTGGATCCGGTGATGATCTCCACTAGTGGACACAGACTGCTGGAAACAGAGGCACAGGAAGCTATGGTGCAGGAACTGATTCCTCTGGCAACTCTTTTGACACCAAATATTCCGGAGGCGGAGGTACTCAGTGGGATCGAAATTCAGACGGAGGATGATATGGCACGCGCGGCAGAAACGATCGCAAAAAAAGGGACAGCGGCAGTCTTAGTAAAAGGCGGACATGAGAAAAATACGGCAAATGACTATCTTTGGCAGCCGGATGGCGGATATTGGTTTTATGGAGAACGGATAGAAAATCCGAATACGCACGGAACAGGTTGTACGCTGTCTTCTGCAATTGCGTCGAATCTGGCAAAAGGGGAAGATATGCGAACAAGTATACAGAATGCGAAAACGTATCTTTCCAACGCGTTGCGTGCCGGGTTGGACATTGGAAAAGGATCGGGACCGTTAAATCATATGGCATAAATTATTTTCCTTAAATCCTTAAAAAATTTCGAAAAATGTCGATATAAAAATAGAAAAATAAACAAGAAATCGGAAAAATATTTGGAAAGAAAGGGGAACACAAATATGAATGAAAAACAGTACCAGAGAGCCAACAAATTTATTTTTCCAATTATGATGGTTCTTTATGTTTATATTCTATTGACATTAGTGTTATATGCGAAATTTGATACAGCTTCAGTAGGGGTATATATTCAGATCGCTTCAACAGTCTTTTGTATATTGTTAGCAATTTATGGGTATGCAAAGCATCGGACGAATACGTATGGTGCGACAGCGATTTTGTTGGGAGCAGCAGTAGAATATGCGGTTTTAATGATTTTTGGAAACACGTTTGAGACATTTGTCTATATGTTTCCAATCGTTGTCTGTTCTATGGCATTTGTAAAGGTAAAGGTTATCGTTTTAGGAGATACAATTGCCTTTGTATCATTTGCAATTCACATGGGGCGCCTGGTAAGTAGTGGGGTATTATCTCCGGAGGCGGTTGTCATTGATTTTCTGGCAGTTGCGTTGTCGATTGCAGCGTCGGTAGCAGTCTGTAGTGTACAGGCAAAAACAAATGCCGAAAATATTGCGGTTGTGACGGATGCAGCAAACGAGCAGAAAAAGAGTATGGAAAAGCTGGTGGAAACAGCAAATCAGTTGTTGCAGCAGCTACAAATAGCAGAGACGCAGGTTCAGACCATGGAAGGCGTTGTGGAGAATAATACCTCTTCTATGGGAGAAATTGCGGACAGCACAGAGAGTACAGCAGAAGCCATTCAGAAACAGGCTCAGATGTGTGAGACCATACGGGACAATGTGATCGAAACAGAGAAATATACAGAAAAAATGGAAGAATCTTCCATTCGAACAAGAGATACGATGCAGCAGAGTGTAAAGGCAATCACCGATTTAAAACAGCAGGCAGATGAAGTGGCACAGGCGGGTGAGATTACGGCACAGGCATCGGAACTGCTTTCCGAAAAAGTGGAAGGAGTCAGCAGTTTTGTGGGGGAGATTTTATCCATTTCCAACCAGACAAATCTTTTGGCGTTAAATGCATCGATCGAAGCAGCGCGTGCGGGAGAAGCCGGAAAAGGATTTGCAGTTGTGGCAGATGAGATCCGTGAGCTGTCAGAGCAGACAAAAGAGGCATCAACGAAAATTACGGAAATCATATCTGAGCTGGTGCAGGAAGTAGAACGTGCAAAATCAAGTACGCAAAAGGCGCACAGTGCGATCGAAAAACAAAATGAATCGATCACGCAGACACGCGAAACCTTTGACGTAATGGAGCAGGAGGTAGGAGAATTGATTACCGGAATCAATCAGACAGAGGAATCCATTCGTCCAATCTTACAGGCAACCGAAGTCATTACGGATAATATTTCACAGTTGTCGTCTTCGAGTGAGGAAGTGGCAGCGCTTTCGAGTGCCGGGGTGCAGACTGCAAAACAGGCAGAAACTGCCATGCATGATCTAAGCAGAGTCCTCAAAGAAATTCAAAATGTAGCGCAGGGATTAAAAACAAGTGAATAAAAAAGAGCCTTCGGCTGGAAAAGACGGAGGCTCTTTCTTTTACTCTTCAAACGGACGAATCCGATAGGTGACACCAAGGTCATCACAGATTTTCTGACATTCTTGTTCTTCTTCCTTCGTCAGGGTGGTTGAAACAGTACTTAAAATAACATTTGGCACATATTGTTTGGCATGTTTCGCAAAATCAAGCATCGCGCGGTATGCTTTATCTCCGAACTGGCTTTTTACCAATTCGTGATACCGTGTTTCATTTGGGGTATTCAGGCTGATGGAGATGGTATCGATCCGATTTTTTAACAGAGGAGCGATATCTTTTCCGTTGATCAGATCGCCCTGACCATTGGTATTGATCCGGATCGGTTTGTCATAATTGGCTTTTAAGAAATCTGCTACCTGCAGTAAAAGGTCCAGACGTTCGGTCGGTTCGCCAAATCCGCAGAACACGATTTCGTCATACGAATTCACATCCACGGTCTCGAAGGCAGCCTTCACCTCATCGAAACTCGGTTCATGCTCCAACCAGAGCGAATCTGAATCCTCCATGTGATCCCGCGTTTGACGCAGACAGAATACACAGGCAGAAGAACAGCGGTTTGTCAGGTTAATGTAAAGATTATTGTGTACTTTGTAGAGAATCGTCATAGATTTATTCATAAAAAAATACTCCTTTCGCGAGTGCTTATACGCACAAGGTATCTAACACATCTTCAAAAGCGACACCGTCGGTCACCGGAATATCCCGTGCAACAGATGCCTCGATACAGCTGCTGATAAAATCAACGGCTTTTTGCACAGAATCCGTAAACGGGACACCATTAACCATGTCTGCAGCGAGAATCGCACTGAAAATATCGCCGGTTCCAGAGCGGTCTTCTCCGATTTTTTCTGTTCGGATAAAAGAAAAATTTTTCCCGCGTTCATAACAGACATTGCAAAGACGCGAGTCCTGTTGAAAGCCTGTGATCACAACTTTTTTCGGCCCCATTTCACAGAGGTGGGAGGCGAGTGCACAGACCTCGTCGAGACGCAGATCTTTGCGGTAAGGCGTGTCTGTCAAAATACAGGCCTCCGTAACATTCGGTGTGACAATATCCGCCTGCAGGACGAGTGTTTTCATCTGCTGACACATCTCATCTGTGTAGGTTCCATAAGGAATCCCATAGTCGCCCATGACCGGATCGACAAGGACTTGTGTCTTTGGGGAACAAAACTGTTTTATAAAATCCTGCACAATGGAGATCTGCTCAACAGATCCTAAAAATCCGGTACAGATACCGTCAAATTCCAAATCCAGCTTTTTCCATTCCTTCATATATGGACGCATATTTGCAGTAAAATCTTCCATAAAAAAGGAAGGATACCCGGTATGATTCGAAAAAATAGAAGTTGGAAGCGGACAACATTGCACTTTCAACATCGAAATGATTGGAAGCGCGACCGCAATAGAACAGCGTCCGAATCCGGATATATCATTGATCACAGCAATTTTTTTCTGATGATTGTGAGACAATCCAACACCTCTTTTCTTAAAAGAATCTCTCAAGCATCATAGCACAGAAATTCAGATTTGTCGAGCGGACCACTACGTTACTGGCTCCGCCACTTTTTGAGGAGTTTGACGAAAAATATCTCAACCGGGGGGATTTCCTATGAGGACGTTTCCGACATTCGGCCGGGAGAGAAGACAGGGGGCGGCTGGTTCAAAAGTGGCTAGGCAGAAATGAAGTCGAGTTCGGACGGGTGGGATTGGGATGCTTTATTTTTGCTGTTTTTCGAATGTCGGACAGTCTGCACAAAATTGTACGCGCAAGTAAGAATCAAAAACGGATTCTTTCTTGCGCGTACAATTCTGCACAGCCAGTCCGCCGACCGAAAAACAGCAAAGGCATCCCAATCCCACCCGTCCGAGCTCACTATCATTTCTGCCAAAGCCACTTTTGAACCAGCCGCCCCCTGTCTTCTCTCCCTGCCGAATGCCGGAAACTGTGTATTGGAACCGATTGGTTGAGATGTTTTTTGTCAAGACTTAAAAAATGGAAGTCAGTAACGTAGTGATCTGCCCGACTATATTTCTACTAAAATTAGGGATCGTATAGTTTGAAGAAATGATCTCTACTCAGATACTATACCAGCCGCTGCTTTTTCGACACTTGAACCAAAAAGCGAAACCGATCGGTTCCGATACACAGTTTCTGGTATTTGGTGGGGGTACACAAGGGGAGGGGATGCTGGCAGGAAAGTGGCTTTGACAGAAATGATAGTGAGCTCGGGTGGGGAAACTTGCGATGCCTTCCCTGTCTTGCCGTGCAGACTTTCCGACATACGGAAGACAGGAAAAATCAAGCATCGCAAGTTTCCCCACCCGAACTCGACTTCATTTCTGCCTAGCCACTTTCCTGCCAGCATCCCCTCCCCTTGTGTACCCCCGCCAAATACCGGAAACGTCCGCATAGGAACCCCCGGTTGAAACTTTTCTCGTCAAAGTGCGCGAAAAAGTAGAAAATACGTTGAAAAAAAGTAGAAAATCCAGTATTCTATATTAGGTAGACAGTAGTAAGGGGATGAGGGTATGGCAAATATCATGGATTATATGGACTGGCGCGGTGACCTGACGTTTGCGGCAGCACCGTTGAATGAGGTGGATAATCTGATTCTGGCACAGCTGGCATATGTAGAATTTGACGGAATTGTTTCAGACAGCGCAAAGCCGATGCCGATCAAAGAGGCGTGCGATCGTTTTTTTGCAACACATGATAAAAACGAAATAAAAAACAGAGTTACAATGACGCGTCACGCGCCTTTTGTTTTGCAAAAAATGGTAGAGACAAAGCGCTTTGGCGATATACAGTTGTTTCGGTATGTTAATGAGATCAGTGTTGAAGAAGAGACACAGTTTTCGGCGGTGTGTGCAGCACTTTCCGATGGCACGATCTTTGTTGCGTATAGTGGAACAGACAGTACGATCGTGGGATGGAAAGAGGATTTTAATATGTCATTTCTCACTGCGACACCGGGACAGATCAAGGCTGCGAAGTATCTCGATTATTTTTGTGAGTATCCGGCGAAATTACATTTAGGCGGTCACTCAAAAGGGGGAAATCTTTCTGTGTATGCCGCGATGCATTGTAAACCGGAAATCCGCAAACAGATTTTGGATGTGTACAGTGATGACGGACCGGGATTTTCTATAGAGGAAATCGAATCATTTCAAAGTGACGAATTGCAGGGAAAAATTCACTGTATCATACCACGCTCATCTATCGTCGGTCTTTTGATGGAATATGTGACGAAACCACAGGTGATAAAAAGTAGTTACAGTGGTCCGATGCAGCATGACGGGCTTTCGTGGGAGGTTTTAGGCGATCACTTTGTGACGGTGGATGGTATTTCGCAGGAAAGTGCGTTTGTGGAAAAAACATTGCACGCCTGGATGCAGCGGTTAGATGCAAATGCGCGGGCGGAGTTTGTGGATACCCTTTTCGGGATATTAGAAAGTGTGAATATCCAGACCACAGAGGAACTTGCACGCATGAATTGGAAAAAATGCAGTGAATTATTGCTTGCCTGTGGAAATCTTTCCAAAGAAAGCCAGACGATGTTGAAAGATACGGTCCGCATGCTCTGGGAGGAGGCGAGACGGATCCGCAGGATGGAACGAGTGGAGCGAAAAAGCAAAAGTTCCACATATGCCACATAAATGTGTGTATATCTGATAAAAAACATCTCACAAAATCAAGCACAAAGAGACTCCGAGAGTACAGGAACGAAAAAGAGAGGAACGTATGCTGGAAGTAACACAGATTAAAAAAACATATGGCAAAAAAGAGATTTTAAAGGATATCACGTTTGCTGCAAACTGTGGGGAGCGAATCGCGATCATTGGGAAAAATGGATGTGGAAAATCCACGCTTTTACAGATCTTAACAGGAATCATAAAGGCAGATAGTGGAGAAATCCGTTTTTTTGGAAAAAATCCGAATCAGAAGCGGTCGTACTTTCACAAATTTTGTGGATACGTTCCCCAGGAAAATCCGTTGATGGAAGAATTGACCGTCAAGGATAATCTGTATTTGTGGGGAGCAGATCGCTCAGACTATTATGAAAAACTGCTGGAAACATTTGAATTACAAAATATTTTAAAAATGCCGGTACATCAGTTATCCGGCGGAATGAAGCGCAGACTCAGCATTGCCTGTGCATTGGCAGAATGGCCGCCGATCTTATTTCTTGATGAACCGACGACAGCACTGGATCTACATTATAAAGAAAGCATTGCTCAATGGATGCAGACGTATCAGGATATGAATGGGATTCTCGTGTTGACGACACACGATATACAGGAAATTTCAGCCTGTGACAGGTGTCTTTATATGAAAGACGGCGTTTTGCGTGAACTGTCGCAGCGGGAACGGGAACCCGGACAGCTGCATATGTTATTTGCATAAAAGAAAATACGAAAACACAAAAGCAGGCGCAAGGGAGATTCCGAGAGAACATACATAAAAAAAGGAGTAGAAAACAGTTATGAATGAAACATTTGATCCAACAACAGGAACTATGAAATCAGAAGAAAACAATCAAAATCCAAACGTACAGCAGCCGAATTCGCAGGGTTACTATCAGCAGCCAAACGGTCAGGCCCCGAATCCACAGGGTTACTATCAAAATCCAAACGTACAGCAGCCGAATCCACAGGGTTACTATCAGCAGCCAAACGTACAGCAGCCGAATCCACAGGGTTACTACCAGCAGCCAAACGGTCAGCAGCCGAATCCACAGGGTTACTACCAGCAGCCAAACGGTCAGATGACGAACCCACAGGGTTACTATCAGCAGCCAATGATGCAGCCGCCGAAAAAGAAATCGGTAGGGAAAAAGATTGCCATCGCAGCGGCAGTTGTTGCCGTGATCGGTGGTGGTGTTGCCATCGCAGCGGTAAAAGGTGTCTTTTTCAGTGATTCACAGAAAGTACTGATGGCCACATCCAACACCTTTACCGATATTGGAGACTGGATTGATATAAACGCGATTTCGGATATTGGAAAGAATGATTTTACAAGTTCCATATCCGTTGGTTATCAAAATCAGAACGTCGATGTGGATGTCCGCGTAGGAAAAGAGCAGCGCCAGATCGGTGCAAAGATAGATGGTGGTCTGTTTAATGTCAGCTGTGACATGGAACTGACAGACAGCCAGTTGAAATTTCAGGTTCCGGAGTTGTATGATAAAGTATTTTTATATGACTATACAAAAGAAGCAGACGGCTATCTCGCAGAGCAGGCGGATATGAAGGACATTGAAGAGGCAAATGAGTTGTTTAAAGAGTGGTATAAAATGACCACACCGGGCGTAAAAGCATCCGATTGGAATATCGTAGATGATTTCTACGAAGAGTATAAAAAACTGGAGTTTCAAACCGTGTCAAAGGAAACATTTGTTGTAGATGGTAAAAGTCGGAAATGTAACGGTTATCAGACTGTGATCAAGAAAGAAAATGTGAACAATATTTTAGATTCCGTAGAAGAAGCATATGAAAAACAGTATGGGGATCTAATGGGTGGAGAAGCAGTGGAAGACCTGAAAAACTCTATGGAAGAAATTCGGTCATCCATTGAAGATATGCCGGACATGAAAACGACGTTTTATATTTATGATAAAAAACTGGCAGACATCAAACTGGAAAGCGGAGACGGCGTATTACAGCTCATGTTCTTAGGCGGAAAGACCCGACTGCAGAATCTGAAACTGGTTGCGACAAAAGACGGAGCAGATGAGACCTGGCTTGAAATGAAGGGTGCATCGGATGGCATTCGGACAAAAACAGAATTTTTAGCAGAGGGAGAGACAATTGCTAAGGTGACCTATGATCCGACAAGCGGTAAATTTGATTTCGCGACATACGACGACGAGGAACCAATCGTGGAGGCAAGCGGAACATGGAAATCCGATAAAAACGGTATCAAACTGGAAATTCCGGAGATAAAATCTGATGAGGAAGAAATGTCAATGAGTCTGAACATCAAAAAAGGTGCTGAGATGAAACAGATCGAAGGCGAGACATTTGATATTGGTTCTGCAAGTGAATCCGAATGGACCGAAGTGCAGACGATGGTGTCTGGTATGATGGGACTTGGTGGTTTGAATTGATGAACAGAATACAGTTGTTCTTTCGGTATCTGTATGTAGAAGAAAAAAAGAGTATCTGCGTTTTCAAAAAAGCGCTTGGAAGCTTTGCCGTCATGCTGTTTGGCGTGGCGGCAGGCATTTTTTTATTGAGCAGAGTATTTTTGAATGCACAGTTGTTTGAACCAGTGCAAGTTGCAATGGTGATTCCAAAAGAGGAAACACAGACAAAATTAGTGACAAAGGTGCTGTCTTCGATGGAAAGTGTCAAAAGTATCTGCACCTTTTCTTATTATGAAGAGGAAACAGAGGGGCTTTCGCGCATGAAAGAGGGCAGTGTGCAGATTTTGATCGTGATTCCTCAAAATTTTTATGCGGATGTGGATCAGGGAAAAAATACCCCTCCGATTATCTATGTCCCAGAAAATATGACACCGCGTATCCGAATGTTTACGGAGCTTGTAAAAGATGGGGTTTTTCTTTTGCAGACAGCGGAATCCGGTGTGTATGCGACACTGGATACGGCAGACATCTATCGGGCAGTCATGACACCAAAGGAGATTGGAAATTTTGTGGCGCAGTTGTACGTCGAACAGGCTTTTTCACGCGGCGAGTTGTTTTCGCGTCAGGTGATCTCTCCGTTTGGAGAACTGGAAGCGACACAGTATTATCTGACCGCAGCTGTAACGGTCATTTTACTTTTGTCTGGTCTCTTTTTTAATTATCTGTACCAGAAAAAAGCCAGGTCGGTGGAAGAGAAACTCCGTATGTATGGCATGGGTGCCGTGGTACAGTCGGTGCAGAAGGTGCTTTTGATGGCACAGATACTCTGGTTGTTTTCATCCATGCTGTATATACTTCTCTGCGCCGTTTCCGAAATTGGCGGCGGATTCTTTTTGAACTGGGAGTGGAAGAATCTGTTTGCACTGCTGCCGCTATCTCTTGCGATGGCAGCAGTATTTCATCTGCTATATGAACTGGCGGGAGCGAGCAGACAGGGAGCGGTTCTTTTACTTGCCGTGCTTTTGTTTTCGTTCTTCTGTTCGGGGGCATTGATTCCGGCGGCGTTTCTTCCGGACTGGCTGGGCAAGATAGGAAGTGTGCTGCCGTTAGCGGTATTTAGCAGATATGTCAACGGCGTTTTTTATGCAGGTGTGCAGGCACAGAGCGTAGTTGGGATGCTCATCAGTGCCATACTTTTAACGATGATGGGAGCGTGGATGGCATGGAAACGTACATAAGATGGTATTTTTTGCAGGTAAAGGCGTGGTGTAAAAAACGCGAAAACTGGTTTGTGCTGGCGGGGCTGATGCTTCTTTTCTTCTGCATGACAAAAATACAACTGCCGAATGGTCAGAATGTCAGAATCGGTTTTGTGGCGCAGGGACAGACAAGCGAGGAGTTGCAAAACGCATTGGATCAGATGGACAGTGTGTTTGAATTTTGTGCTTACAAAGAAGAGGAGAAACTGAAAAAAGATGTGGCAGCTGCAAAATTAGAGTGTGGATTTGTGTTGGACAGCCAGTTTGAGAAAAAATTGCAGGCAGGTGATACACGTCGGCTGTTCATCTGTTATAGCAGTACTTTGTCGAATAAGCAGTCCGTCGCACAGGAAACATTGTATGCGGCATTTTTTCAGTTGTACAGCGACACCTTTTTAAAAGATGCTTCAAAAGAGATTTTTGAGCAGCCGGATACGATGGTGCAGGAAATGCTGGTGGAGAAAAATCACGCGTATCAGAGTTCCGATGAAATATTTTCCGCAGAATTAACTCCAATCTCTGTACAAGATCAAAAGAACAAACAGGAACAGACCTATCCGCTGCAGGGAGTGGCGGCAGTTCTTTTATTTTTACTTCTGTTTCTGGAGCAGGGGAAAAAATTTGATGCATCTGCGTCTCATGTGACCGCAGCACTAGAGCTTTCGCAGCGAAGGATCTTTCGATATCTGCATACACTTGCAGCGGGAACCATTCCCTGCATGGCGATCTTGTTGTTGATTCTGACGTCAAAAGCAAGCAGAGGCATTACGTGCGAATGTGTATCTATGTTCATTTTCTGGGGATTCGGAAGCTTGTATATAACAGCGCTTGGAAGTCTTTTCAAAAATGAGACAACTTTTACCGTTTGGGGGATTCCATTTGCAGTCGCACAGTTGCTGCTGTGTCCGGTATTTGTTGATCTTTCGGCTTACATTCCGGCAGTGGGGATTCTGGCAAATCTGTTTCCGGTTGAATGGTATCTTTGTCTTTTTGGCTGAAGATAAAAAATATCTTACTAAAATTTTACAAACATCATACGTTCCATTATTTTAAACTTTACATATGCTCTCTATACTATAGTGCAGATTAAATCTTGAAAAAAGATTTGTCTGCACTTTTTATATTACAAACAAATCCGGAATCAAGCAATTTGCTGCCGGAAAGGAAGGTAGGCATGAAAAAGAAATCCCTGATCTATCAGTTCAAACAAGTCAAAGCGATTCGCGTTTTGGCATATCCGGCAGTCAACCTGCTGCGCGGCATGCGATATACGTTTTATACGTTTACCAAAGAAGCCGCAAAAATCCGGCGATTGAAAAACAGTCACGCACATGAGCGATGCTTTATCATCGGAAACGGTCCAAGCTTAAAAGCAGAAGATTTAGACCTGTTAAAAGGAGAATTCTGTTTTGCGGCAAACCGGATCTTTAAAATATTCGGTGAGACATCGTGGCGTCCGGATTGTTACTTATGCGTAGACAATAATGTGCTGCGCGATATTCAAAAAGAGGTAGCTCATCTGCATGTGCCGCAGATTTTTATCCATATGGAGGGCAAAAAGTTTGGCATTCAAAATCCATACAGTTCCATTACATATATCAACAATTACTATCCTTACCTCGTTGACCGCTATAAACGTACTCAGGTAAAATTCAGCAAAGATGTGGCACATCATTTTGTAGCCGGAGAGACGGTTGTCTATACCGCGATCCAGCTTGCGCTCTATATGGGGTTTGACGAGATTTATTTGTTGGGCGTAGACCACTGTTACTCAAAGAAGATAGATGCCGAAGGGCGTCTATCTGTGGATGCGTCGGTGAAGGATTATTTTGGAAATCTGCCATCAAATCCATACTCTGTGCAGTATGTGGAAACGGTAAACGCAGCGTACCGTATGGCAAAAAAATGCTGCGAAGAAGAACATGTTGTCATTCAGAACCTGACGCGCGGCGGCTGCCTGAACATCTTTCAGCGCAACAGCTTAGAGCAGGTTTTAAGTGATAGAAAAGAGGTAGTACAGTTTGAAGAAAAAAGTTGTAGCAATTATGCCTATTAAACTGAAAAATGAACGCCTGCCAGGCAAAAATACCAAGCTTTTGGGCGAAAAACCGTTGATTTCGTATGCACTCGAAACCTTAGAACAGGTAGAAGAGATCGACGAGTTGTATGTATATTGCAGTGATGAGGCAATCTGTCCGTATTTGACGCCAAAAGCAAAATTTTTAAAACGAGACAAGACACTCGATCTTCCGACATCAAATTTTACGCAGATTTTTGATACGTTTCAGAAACAGGTGGATGCGGATGTATATGTTTACGCACATGCGACGGCACCGTTTGTGCAGGCGGAGACGATCAGAGAGGTGATCGGTCATGTCACAAGCGGGGAATATGATTCCGCATTTACCGCAGAAAAAATTCAGGATTTTTTGTGGGAAAATGGGGCACCGCTGAATTTCGATGCCGAGAATGTACCGCGCAGCCAGGATATCGTGCCGATCTATCGGGAGACGTCCGGCGTCTATGCGTTTGAAAAAGAAGTGTTTACCAAGTATCGCCGCAGAATCGGCGTACATGCCTGTCCGGTGGAGGTATCCAAAAAAGAATGTGTGGATATCAATTACCCGGAAGATTTTCAGATGGCAGAATTATTTTTACAGTGTTCATAGAAGGAGGATATTATGAAAAAAGAAAGAATACAGATTTTAGATTGCACGCTGCGTGACGGCGGATATATTACAAAATGGCAGTTTGGAGAGGATACGATCCGCGAGGTGATCAAAAATATGATCGACGCAAACCTCGACTATGTAGAAGTCGGATATCTCGACAATAAGCCATATGAAGAAGGAAGTGCACGATTTCACGACATCGACCAGATCAAAGAATTCCTGCCAGATGACCGAAAAAATGCAGAGATCCTTGCAATGGCAGATGTTACCCAGTTTTCAAAGGAGGATCTGGTCCCATGTGATGGCACTTCCATTGACGGAATCCGCGTGGTGTTCTACAAACATCAGGTGGAAGAAGCACTCGAATTTTGTAAAGCCGTAAAGGAAAACGGATATAAATTATTTGTGCAGCCGATGGTAACGATTGATTACACGCTGCAGGAGTATACCCGTCTGGCAGAAAAGATCAATGAATTACAGCCGTATGCGGTTTCTATCGTAGACAGTTTCGGTTATATGACAAAAGAAGATTTCCGTCGGTATTTTACCGTTTTAGACTGTGTGTTAGACGAGGATGTCGTGATCGGATTCCATTCTCATAACAATATGCAGATGGCATTTTTATCTGCACAGGATATCATGGATTACAAGACAAAACGTATCCGTATGATCGATGCATCGTTATATGGCATGGGACGTGCCGCAGGAAATCTGCACACGGAATTGGTTACAAATTATTACAACTGCACCTTTGGCGAACGCTATGACCAGCATCTGATCTTAAATACGATCAGCGATTGCATCATGCCGATCTCAGAACAGCATAAATGGGGATACAGCCCATATCTGTTTTTAACTGCAAAGTATCAATGTCACCCAAATTTTGCTGTGTATCTGTTGGAAGAAGAGGAAGTTTCCGTGGAGGAATTTGAACAATATCTGCTGCTGATACCAGATTCCATGCGGACAAAATGTAAAAAACCGTATGTGCTTGATCTATACAAAGAGTTCAAATACGGAAAACTGGCAAAGACCAGCTAAACCGGCCTATGATACGGGAATATAAAAAATTAAAAGGAAAGTTCCGTCGTGTCAAAAAAAGAGCAGCAAAACGGCTGACGCGGAAGTTTCCAAGGTTGGCTTATCTGCGCAAATGTGCACTTGCAAAATGGTATACAATATTTGGAAGTGTGCAGGAAACCCTGTTTGTTTTTAAAGCGTATGAGGGAAAAGCATATGCGGGAATGCCGCGTCAGATTTACGAGTCCATGTTGGAGGACCCGGAATACGCGGATTGTAAGTTTGCCTGGCTGTTTGAGAAAAAGGGCGCGTATAAATATCTGAATAAAAATGAGAGGACCCGGGTTTATGCAGCAGGCAGTAAAAAGGGAATGCAGGCTGCAGGACATGCGTATTACTATATTACAAATGACGAACTGGCATTTTATCAGCAGTTTCGAAAGACACAGATCGTAGTCTGTGCCTTAGAAACGCAGGAGGCGCGGGCAGAATTCGAAGAAGAGCAGGCGAGAGAGAAAGAGCAGTCAGTGTTGTCAGAAGAGGAGACAGCAGAACTGTATGAAGAGTCGGAAGAAGAGGAGACTGAGACAGCGCATAGTATGCATCGGATCTTGCAACGGGCAGATTATGTGTTTGTACCGTCGCAGGAGCAGCAGGCAGAAGTGGATGCAAATTGTCATGCATGCGGCAATCGAAAAGTGGCCATTGTGACAGCGCCGGTCGCATGGATTCCAAGTACCTTTGTCAATCGAAAAGTCGGAAGTGCGGATGGACCGATCAAACGCAGACTGCGCCGTCATACCTGGGTGTTTGAATTACTAAAAAACATAAATCAGGCGGGATATCAAGTGCGGGCAGTGAAAAAGAAATGTCTAATGTGTATAAAAGAGACCGCAAAAGCTGTCGATTTACGTTTTCTACGTGTGTATTATACGGTATCGGGTGTTTTCCGCAGGCATGGAATCCTGTTTGGAAAAAATGCAAAGAGACTGCATTCCTATCGTGGAAAATATGCAGGAAAGCGCTGTTTTTTAATTGGAAACGGACCATCACTTACCACAGAAGATCTGGAAAAATTACAGGGTGAGATCACATTTGGCTGTAACCGTGTGTATCAGTTGTTTCCGGAAACAACCTGGCGACCGGACTTTTTTTGCATGATCGATGCGTTGATCGCCAAATATAGTTCGCAGGAATTGGCAGGAGCGGTGGAGTGTCCATTGTTTACCAATATTAATACGCGGGATCTAATGAAGTACCGTCCACAGGATCTGGTGTTTGCCAGAAACTTAGGAGAGCCGACCTATCGCGTCAGTTCTGATTTTGAGTCCTATTATGTTCCGTCGGGAGCAACAGTGATGACTTTTATGTTGGAGCTTGCCATGTATATGGGATTTACAGAAATTTATCTGATCGGTGTGGACTGTACCTCCAGTCTGTCTGCACATGGACACTGCACACAAGGGTATGTGAATCAAGATCTTGTGGAAAAGGATATCGAACGTGTGCGAAAACGTCTGAACGATCCAACGTTGACTGCGGATCAGGTAGCTGCCTATTATTATGATAAAAGTACCTATTCCTACCGGGTCATCGCAGAGTATGCAAATGCCCATGGCATCCACATTTACAATGCGACACGCGGTGGAAGGTTAGAAGTTTACGAGCGAAAAACATTAGAGGAGGTACTAACACCTCAAAAAAAGTCTTCCGGTGCAGCGATGCGCATGGAGTATGAGGCAGCATTCTCCCATAGACGAATCCAGTCGATGACAGTGGAGTCACCCCAATAATGCATCGGAAAGACCAGATCGGTCGATGTATGTTTCATAAAATAATCAAAACCTTCTGCAAAAAACGGTTTTCCTAAATGAGGATCCAGGGGAAGAAACGCGACAGAAACGTGTTTCCCCTGGATTTTTTGCATTGCATCGAAAAATCCACGTCTCATTTCGGGCGTATCGTCCCAGAGATTTAAGTCACCGGCATGATAAATTGTTTCCCCGTCAAAATGGATACAGAACGCGACACCCGAATCGGTAGAGCGCAGGGTTTCGATGTTTACATCCTCCAGTGACAGTGAAGTATTCGCCGATAGAAACTGAATTTTTTCATAGGCCGCTTCAGACACACCGTGCGACAGGAAAAATTTTCGGTTAAAGCGACGTTTGATATCATTTGCAAGGATAAAATGAACGTCATTGCAGCAGTCGGCAAGCGAAAAAATCTTCAGCGAAAAATGGTCGGCGTGAAAATGGCTCACAAAGATGAACAAACGCGCATTTTGGGGAATTTCCGGAAGCGTTCCTTCGGTATAATCAAATAAAAAATAAGTAGAAGACATCTCAATGAGAAAACAACTATGGTTAATATATTTAATTTTCAAAAAAATCACCTCTATCCCCTTCATTTTTTTGTGGTTTTATACGATTTCTATTATGAGGGTTTTTTCAAGAAAAGGCAACCCGCAAAGAGATACGGGTGTGCAAAGTGAAGGAAGCATGATTTGTCCATTTTTTGTTAAAAACAAACACTTTGCATTGCGTATAGAAAAAAAGGAGGAGATCATAGTGTTTGGGTTGAAACAAAAAAAAGAGGAAACAAAGACAGAAGGGAAGACCAGTGGAATACAGGGGCGTGACATTACGGTGATCACACAGGATCTGCTTGGAATTACGTCTCAGTTGAGTGAATTTGATGTGGAAATGAATCAGATTTCAGAGAAACAACAGGCAGATGCCGGGAAAATGACAGAATTAAGTGAATCGAATCTTGCGATCGTGCAGGAAACGACAGCGACTATGACGCAGGTGTCGGAGACGATGCAGATAACGATCAGCCGGGTTAAAGAGTTGCAGACGACATCGGAAAACCTCGAAAAGAGCAATGAGGTCAGCCAGACCCTGCTTCAGAATGCCATGAAGTTAAAAGAAAATGTGATCTCGGATTCCAATATTATGTCGGATAAAGTACAGCAGTTAGTAGAGTTGATGAATGAAATCGAAAGTGTAGTCAAAAGTGTTCATGATATTGCAGACCAGACGAATCTGTTGGCGTTAAATGCAGCCATCGAGGCAGCCCGTGCAGGAGAGGCTGGAAAAGGATTCGCGGTCGTTGCGGATGAGATTCGTCAACTTTCAGATGATACAAAGAAAAACCTGGCTGGATTAAACAGCTTTATGGAAAAAATATATGAGGCAGCCAAAGAAGGACAGGAAGGTGTGGACCGGGCAGTGAATTCCACCAACGAGATGGGAGAAGTGTTAGATCAGGTGGCACAAAATGTCGGAGAAAACATCAATGGTTTAAATGTGGTAACAGATGAGATATCTTCCATGGTGGGTGAAATCCAGGCAATTGGAGAGTCTTCCGAGCAGATCAGTCAGGCGATGAATGCGTCTACAGAGGATGCACAATCCTTAAGTGAGGTGGCAAAGAATGTCAGTGAGGAATCTTTGCGCGTATCGACGATGGCTCATAAGATCGGTCAGATTGACAATCAGATTTCCGGATCACTGGAAAAATTATTTGGAATCATCAATGCATCCAGCATTGCCATGACGGATGAAGAACTGCTAGAGGTCGTCCAGAAAGCGAAGGCGAGTCATAAGGCATGGCTGGAAAAAGTAAAGAATATGGCGGATACCATGGAAATACAACCATTACAGACAGATTCGAGAAAATGTGCGTTTGGTCATTTTTATCAGGCGTTAAAGATTCATAATCCAATTTTGTCCAGTGACTGGCAGAGTATTGAAAAAAAGCATCATGATTTTCATGATGTCGGTAAAAAGCTGATAAGAGCGATAGAAAATAACGATTCCAGTGCAGCGATGTCTGCCTATCAGGAGGCAGAGAATCTTTCACGCGGCATGATGGCGATTTTGGATAAAGTGGAACAGGAGATTCGGGAATGCATTGCAAAAAATATTTCTATTTTGCCATAAAGTTTTAGAAACATTGCTATATAAATGAAAGCTGCCATTTTTGGCAGCTTTCGCTTTTTACGGGGGGATTTCCTACACGGACGTTTTCGGTATCCGGCAGGAGGCAAGGGCGGGGTGGCTGAAACAAAAGTGGCTAGACAGAAATGAAGTCGAGTTTAGGATGGGCGGATCTGTGATGCTTTATTTTTACTGTCTTTCGAAGGTCGGACAGTCTGCACGGATGTGTACGCCAGAGCAAGACTCAAAAGCGGATTCTTTCTCTGGCGTACACATCCGCACAGCCGGTCCGCCAAACGAAAGACAGCAAAGGCATCACAGATTGGCCCATCCAAACTCACTATCATTTCTGTCAAAG